>JAHJZO010000009.1 GCA_018826255.1 Patescibacteria group bacterium
CGCCTCTTCTGACGGACGCCCTTCGCGCCTCATAAACCGCGAGCCGAGAATTTTTCCGCGGGCATAAAATTTTTCTTCATAGTCAACGGTAAGCGGGAAAAAATCGCCTCCGATTCTGGTGTCTCTGGACATAACGGTCGTTGCCAAAACAACAGACTCCCCCAGTTGGGCGGTGACGGCGCCGTTTGCCTGTTTTGCTAATTTTCCAATTTCTATTTTTAATGTCTGCCCTGCGATATCTAACGAGTAGTTTTTAATTTCCGACATTGAGTTTAGTTCTAGGTTTTTTTAATTTTTTTATTGGAATGGTAAATTTTTTTGGATTGGTTGACATATCAATAAATTCATCTGCCACTTCTTTTAACTTGGCGGAAGTTGAACGGCCGAAAGCGATAACTTCAACTTGCCGGCCGCGATTTTTTAAGTATTCAACCAGAGGAACAAAATCGCCATCGCCGGTGCCAAGCACCAAGGAGTCAACCGATGATTCGCCAAGCCGTATGGCGTCAACAGTGATTCCCACATCCCAGTCGCCCTTTTTTATACCGCCGGGAAAAATCTGTAAATCTTTCATTTTGGTTTCAATTCCCATTTTTATTAGCGCTTCAAAAAAAGCCGTCTCTTCGCCGGTTTCCGTTTTTATAACATAACCGATAGCGCGGACCAATTTGCGGTCGCTTAGAGCTACTTTCAAAATTTCATTAAAATTAACCCTCGCGTTGTACAAATTCTTGGCGGAATGATATAGATTCTGAACATCAAGCAAAACGGCAACGCGCTGGTCTTTGTGTTTTATAGTCGGCACTTATTTCTTTAATCCTATCTTTTTAATTAAACTATTGTATCTTTTTTCATCTTCTTTGGCCAGATAGTTTAGAAGTCGCTTTCTTTTTGAAACCATGCCCAAAAGGCCCCGGCGGGAATGATTGTCTTTGGCGTGTTTTTTCAAATGTTTGGCGAGCTGGGCAATTTCCTCGCTTAAAATAGCCACCTGAACTTCAACCGAACCGGTGTCGGTATCATGAACCTTGTGTTCTTTGATTATTTTAGTTTTTGCTTTGATTTTCAGCATTGTAAGGCAACGATATCACATAATCATGGCAAAGTAAAGCTCAAAAATCCCGAAAACTTCAAACATGAAATGCAGTTATAATTCCGATCGGAAAAATAACTACATTTCGATATTTTGGGGGAAATTAAAATAGGAAAATTAAAAACGGCCCCGCCTTGGCGGGGCCGTCAAATATATTTGGAACGATTTTTACTCATCTTTCTTTATTGCCATTGCCATCGAATTGGCAATATCCTTCTTGGCAAGCTCTGGCCCGCCCGCTTTGGCGCGTGCCATTACCAACAATTGTTGAATTTCATAAGGAACGGGGTCTTTTTCACAGAGCAAAAGCCATTGTTCAATGGATTCGACTTTTGTGAAGAATTTTTCAACTCTCGACCTCAAAATTTTTTCCAAAATTTCCTTCTTTTCTTGGGACTCAAACACTCTAATAAGAAAACGAAACGCGTTATAACTTTCACTACATACCAATTGTTCCCATTGCTTGGATGCGTATTCCAACATCTGGAATCTTGTTTTTTGCATAAGTAGTTCATGACTTTTCCAAGCGATTGTTGGATATATACTAATGATAAACTCAAAGAACTTGCTATCGGCCCTTCTGGAGGCATCTCCATAATGATAGCGCTCTTTTTTCTTTTCAGTCTCTTCCTCTATGATATGATAAACTTTATTTATTTTTTTTAATGTAGCCAGAGCTAATTCATCTTTACGCTCCCTAGCTGAAATTTTGAATATACATTTAATATGTTCCAGTAGTTCAGGTCTCGGCATGGTGGAACCGCCGGCGAAAATAAGAAAAATAAAAAGTTTTTCAAATTCGGAAACTCTTTCTATTCTTATGTTGCCTGCTAAACACTTCTCAATTGTCTCTCGCGTTTCCATGACCAACCTCCTTGCGGCGAACCGCGGTTTCTTTTCTCTCCGTGGGGAGAAAAGTCTCGGCGAAATCCGTGAATCCCGACCGAGAGGGTTAATTGTTAAACAACTGCTATTTTCATTCTTATAGCGCGAATGGGTCAAAATGTCTAGTAACTGCACAAAATCCCACTTATCCACAGCCATTTACCAAAATCCCTGAACAAATTTATAGGTTTCGGAAACCTATAAGCTGATGGGTGTCGCAAAATATTAGAGTATAATGGGACTATGGATATTAAAGACCTATTGAGTGACTATTTGGATTATCTGGAAATAGAGAAAAACCGCTCCGTGAAAACGCGGATAAATTACGAACGGTATTTGAAGCGGTTTTTGGGATTTGCCAAAATTTCCAAGCCGGAACAAATTTCCCAGGACTTAGTTCGCCAATATCGCCTGTGGCTGAACCGGCAATCTATAAAGAAAAACACGCAAAACTATCATCTTATCGCTCTACGAAATCTTTTAAAATATTCGGCGAAGCGCGACATAAAAATTCTATCCGCGGATAAAATTGAACTCGGCAAGCAGTCGGAACGGCAGGTTATTTTTCTGGAAAATAATGAGTTGGAACGGCTGCTCGCTGCGCCGGATCGTCTGCGTGACCGCGCGATTTTGGAACTGTTGTTTTCCACCGGCCTTCGGGTTTCGGAGCTTTGTGCTCTTAACCGCGATTCAATAAATTTTAAGTCCGGGGAATTCGCCGTACGCGGAAAAGGCGACAAAGTCCGCTTGGTCTATATTTCAGAAACCGCCAAAACAGCTTTAAAAAATTATCTTGAAAAACGCAAAGATATTGACCCGGCGCTTTTTGTCCGCGATACCAAAAATCCCGCAAAATCCGAAAATTTACGCTTAACTTCCCGTAGTATCGAGCGGCTTGTGAAACATTATTCCGCCAAAGCAGGGCTTTCAAAAAAAGTTACTCCACATTCTTTACGCCATTCTTTCGCCACCGATTTATTGATAAACGGCGCCGACATCCGCTCGGTTCAGGCGCTATTGGGGCATTCAAATATCACGACAACACAAATTTATACCCATATCACCGACAAACAACTCCGCGAAGTCCATCAGGCCTTCCACGGAAAAAGAAGAAATAGGATGATATTTTAGCTTGACAAATTTGGTAAGTTGATATATACTACAGGCACGGTAAAATATAGGAAACGAGGGTTTTGGGACAGATTTTTAACATTTTAATAACAAATTCGCCTTTTTAAAGATATAATAAGGGTTCTCCTTGGTGGGTATCCTTTAGATTGCACCTTTAAAACCGATGGTTGCCGATATATTACAGCTATAGATGAAAACGGAGATGTTTATATTTGTTCAAGGTTTTTAAAAGAGAAGCGCGTTCATTTGGGCAATATTCTTGAGAGAAATTTGTACGATATCGTTTATGATTCGGTATCGCAGGATATTTACAATCAAATGAGTGAGATTAACGAAAAATGCCAAAATTGTAAATGGCTAAAATTCTGCGGAAGCGGTTGTGCTTATCAAAGATGGATTACTGGCGATGTAAAGTCGGAATACTACGCTTGCAAGATGAGGAGAGAATTATTTGAGTACGTGGCTGAAAAAGTAAAGCCGCATATATCTTAAAAGAGGGATGAGTTTTATTTATTCCTCTTTTTTTTAACTACTATTTCGGCGATTGCATGAACATGGGGGGGAGAAATTTTATCGTAAAACCTGTCTTTTACTAGTTTTTCTCTATAATGTAGAATTTTAAAATCTTTTTTAAAGCATTTTTTTAATTCTTGGGGTTCTAGAAATTGCCAAAATCTTTTTTCCGATTTGCTATAAAAAGTATTTTTTTCTATCGAACTTCTAGCGGATTTTAAGTTTAGATAAGACGGATCTTTGATGGTAAATCCAGAGATAATGCCAATCCCATTTATCTTTAAACTCTCTTTTATTTTTTTTATTATTTTTACATACTCAGATTTTCTCATCCAGATTAATGACTGAATAGCTACAATTATATCGTATTTTTTATTCAAAAATTCAAATTTTCTTACATCCGCTAGCCCGGCTTTAATGGAGAGATTGTTTTCTTTGGCTATGCGCGCCAAATCATCAATGTTGCCTTTCTTGGTATCTATCGCCGTTACTCGGAATCCTTTGTTCACCAGAAATATTGAATCGTTTCCCTTTCCAAAACCAATATCTAACGCAGCCCCTTTAGGAACTTGCTCGTAGAAACGCTCTAATAATGGCGAGGGCGATAAATTATCCATGGCTATTTATATTATTCTTACTATACATATTTTCGTTAATGATGGCAATATTTTTGACTTGACAAATTTGGCAAGTTGGAGTATACTGTAGACACAGTTAAAATACGGTAAATAAGGGTGTTTCTGACAGATTTTTAACATTTTAATAACAAATTTTGCCTGAAAGGAGGTGAGAGAGATGCGATCTATTACCGCAATTGTGAGACCCGTATCAAATGTTTGTAATTTATCTTGCTATTATTGCTACAATAAGCGTGAATCATTTTCTCGGTCGACACACATCATGAAA
Source organism: Patescibacteria group bacterium (assembly GCA_018826255.1). Taxonomy (GTDB): domain Bacteria; phylum Patescibacteriota; class Minisyncoccia; order UBA10092; family UBA10092; genus UBA10092. The sequence continues at coordinate 4,529 of JAHJZO010000009.1, forward strand.
GTGGATGTTTTAGACAGTACCGTCAGCAGTTTTATAGGCAGTGATTGTGAGATTGTAAAGTTTTTGTGGCATGGCGGAGAACCTTTACTCGCAGGATTGGATTTTTTTCAAAATGCTACAAAACTCCAAAAAATATACACGGCACAGCAATCTAGCTCGGTTATTGTGAGAAATAATTTACAAACAAATGGCCTACTTCTGAATAAAGAAAAAATAGAATTTTTTGTTTCCGAAAAATTCCACATCGGCGTAAGTATTGATGGTCCGGATTATATCCATGATCAAAATCGTTATGACCACTTCGGTAAAGGTTCGCATAATTCGGTTGTTAACAAAATCAGAATGTTAAAGGAAATGAGAGGGCAATTTGGAGCGTTATCGGTTGTAACGAAATCTAGCTTGTCTTATGCTCATGATATTTTTGATTTTTTTATCTCAGAAGGCCTAATGGATATGCACTTTTCGCCATACGCCGAAATCGACCCTGAGACGAATAAATTAAGTAAGAAATCAATTACTGCTGAAGAATTCGGGAATTTTGTTATTGAGATTTTTGAAGCTTGGAAAATATTGAATAATCCGTCTATAAAAGTACGAATTATTGATAATTTTTTGCAGGGTTTACTTGGCGGCAAAATAGAAGTTTGTACTTTTGCCAGAAATTGCGGACATCATCTGCTAGTAGAAATTAATGGAGATGTGTTTATTTGCGGACGCAATGCCAATGATGAAAAATTCCATATTGGCAATATAACGCATGAAAAAATAAGCAATATAATTACTTCTCAAATTTTCCAAGAAATGGTGGAACGCATGAGAAGCATTTCTGAAACTTGCAAAAAATGTAAGTGGCTCAATCTTTGCAAGGGTGGTTGTAATTATTATAAAATGCTCTTAGGGGGCGATGCCCTTAAAAATACGGAATATTTCTGTGAAGGATATAAAATTATACTTGAAAAACTTGGAAACTGGATACGCCAAGAAGGCGTAACCACACAATATTTATGAACGGCTATCGTTTTTTGCATGGTAGTCGTTTTATTTTATTTGTTTTGCCCTAAAGTTTTTTTTAAATTCCAAAAACTTTTGCTTCAATTCTTGAAAATCGTGTATACCAATATCCCAGGAATCCAGCCCGACTTTATAAACAATCCATCTATCATACCAGAATTTTAAACTGGCCTCTGTCGGGTCAATAATATGCCATTTGTTGTTTAAAAAAATCTCAGCTAACACATGGCCATTTATACAGTCTTCATCACCGGCTTCCATCCACTTATTTCTTATAGCTTCAACATATTTTGTCGGGATTCCCTTTGCTCTCGCCAAAACGATAAACACCAAAGCAATATCAGTACAGCCGGTAGTAAAACCATCTTTAATGATCTGGTCGGCGGTTCTTTTTCTAAATACTTTATCTTTTATTTCTTTATCCGAATTGGGTTTTAGATTTTTGTGAATCCATTTCAAAATTTGAGCAACCAAATCAAAGTTTTCCTCGGTAAATTTTAGGGTTATTTTTAAAATATTTTCTGTTATTTTTGTTTGCTTGCCTTCTTTTAGAAAGTCCTGTTCCATATTGTTTTTGACTTTTAAGTTTTAGTAAGTAAAAGAAAAGCCCAACATGTAGTCGGGCTGTCTAACAAATTTGAGAATCTCATTAGCCGACAGGCCCTTCGCCGTATGACTGGTCACCGTATCCTTCATCGCCATAGCCGTCGTTGTAAGTGCCGCCATCGTTATAACCACTAAATCTGCGCAGCTGAACTCTCTTTATTGCTTCAACCAACAAAACATTCTGAACCCCCTGCGTTTCCATAGTTCCTCCTTTCTTAATTTGTTAAATTTAATAGACAATCTTTTTCGATTGTCAATACAGACAATGTAGCACACTAACTAATTTTAGTCAAATGTATGTTTCCTGCATTTAACTTCTTAGTACAACACTAATGTCTTGAAAAAAGCCCCATAGATGTTTGTATCCTTATGGGGCATGATGCGAGCGCTATTGCGCTTTTGTGAGAGTGGCGTAATTTATATAGCTCTCATTAACTCTCCGGTATTCGGCCTTAAGTTCATTGCCGACAAGAGTTAGAGTAACTATTCTTCGCCTTTCTTTCTCGCCCCACTCTAATACAATAGTGGAGCTGTTTATTATTTTTCCGGAGACCCTTATCCAGCCCCCAGGAGAATCCCGATACGCCTCCCATGCATAAACCGCTATAACTTCCGTACGGCCAATTTTTTCCAGAACAATCGTTGTTGCCTGAAAGTAAGTATTGTCCCATCTCCCCCTCCAGATTCCCGAGCATTTCGCAATCTCTCCGATGCTAGGGTCGGGGTTGGTTATGTTAAGGGCTTTTGGCAAGGGAGTCAGGGCGCCGGTTGTGGCGCATCCCAGCATTCCGAATGCCACCAGGACGATCAGCAATAATTTGATTAAAACGAGAAATCTTTTCATTTTTAGCCCTCCTTCTAGAGTGAGTTGGTTTGAATTTTATAAGAACTGATTTAGCCCCTTTGTATTTTTATATTTATACTAAAATCACAAGTTGTTGTCAATGGCTTGACAAATTATGGGTTTTTATATATACTCTAGATACAGTAAAAATGTGAGAAGTAAAGAATTTTGAGAGGTCTTTAACATATTAAAAACAAACAAATTTTGTCTGAAAGGAGGGCGAAAAATGAAAAAGATATATCTGCTGGTTTTGATTATTTTGACCCTGTTCGGATTTAGCGGGACAGGAGCATTGGTAAATGCTGCGGCAGTTGCAGAGGGAGAGTTTGCGTTTACCCGGCAAAACTTTATGGATGTGTCAGTGGAAAAAGATGGTGTGTTTATTTTCCTGGAAAATTTTTCAAGATCAAAAATTAAAAGAAATAATTTTCCGGGTCACTGCTGGGAGTGGGTTGTGGGAATTAATAACATTAACCCATATACTGTCACAATAGAAGAATATTCTGTGGTTTTTGAAAATGATGCCCGGGAGGCCTTTGTCGGTCCAAGGCCGCAAAGTGGCGGGCCGATCAAAATCGGTCAAGGAGAAGAGAAGTTTATTTTTTTGAAGGGTGAATTCTGGGGTCGAATGCCTGCTAGGAGGACGGGGATGGTAAATATCTTCTTTACCATTGCCATCGGCGAAGGCAGAAGTAAAGATTTTAAAAGAACAATCAGATTGGATTAACCAATTCTGAAAAAGGGAGTCTCGGGAACTCCCTTTTGCTTTTTGTCTGTCAAAATAGAGAGGTAATGTCTTTTTATTTTACTAATTTTTATCAAAAAGATATTATACCTGTTATATGAGTATAAATTTTAATAAACAAGAAATAACCCATTTACCAGAAGTTATCATAGAATTTAATGAAGATTGGGAGATTGATAATTGGTACGATACGGTTAAGAAAGACCCGAAATTCGGTCTTTCCGGTGGCAAAACAAAATGGGGTTTGGGCGATATTCCCAGTGACGTGCCGGATATTATCGCGGATATTACCGATGAAAATTCGGCAAAAGAGGTATTAAAAAAAAGATTAGAAAGCGAACTGGAAAAATCAGAGAGAAAAGAATTAATTAAAAACGAAATAAACAAGGCAAAAGAGAGATGGAACAATGTCGCCGAAAGTTATTTCAATTTGCTTTCAGACATGATTGAAATTCCTATTGCTCAATTTGAAAAACAATATTTTGCTTATTTTACATTTAGCACTAGGTGTCCTTTTTTCAAAAACACATTTATGTTTAATAGCCGATTAAATTTTGCCGACAATGCTATACATGAAATTATGTATATTGAATTTTTGAAAGCATATAAAGAATATTGTTTAAAAAAGGGGCTGAATGACAACCAAATTGACCATCTCAAAGAGATTTTAACCGTATTACTTAATGACTCAATGAAAGGCCTTTTGAGTAGGCCCGATAATGGATATACAAAACACCAAGAATTAAGGGTTAAGGCGTTGGAATTGTACAAAAACAGCAAAAATTTTGTTGAATTTTTAGATAAAATTATTACTGTGATTAAGTTAGAGAATTATTTTAACCAATAAATATCGCTATAAAGTCTTTATTATTTTTTTGCGACTATGCGTGCGATGCTGTGGGTGCGTGATTCCGACCATGAAGCGCCCTAATAGTGGCGAAGGTAATAAATTATCCATAAATGTTTTAATATAAATTTAATGTCTAAAATTATTCACCAACGAGAAAAATGCCTTGGTTGCGGCGCCTGCGCGGCAGTTTGTCCTAAATTTTTTGAAATAGACAAAAAAGACAGTTTAGCAAATCTAAAAAACTCCAAAAAAGTCGGAGACAATTTTGAATTAGAGTCGGAAAAAATTGGCTATATCAAAGAGGCGACTGAAATATGTCCAATAAAGATCATCAGAACAGAGAATTAGTAAAACACTTCGGTTTTGATAGAATCTTCTCCGACGCCGTTTTTTCTCAGCGCTTGCCATAAGTCGTTGACGAATTCAATTGGTCCGCAAATAAAATAATGCTTGTTATTTAAATCTTTTAAGTATTTTTTGAGGATTTTGATATTAAGCCGCTGAAATTCTTCATTCTCATCATTACAGTCTTTTTTTTGCTTGGTTAAAATATAAATGATTTTAAATTTCCGCCATTTTTTCGCCAATTTGTTTAATTCTTTGAAAAAAACAATATTTTTATCGGTTTTATTGCTGTAAAATAAAGTAAGATTTTTATTATTAATTCCTTGCCTGAAATAAGTGTTAATAACGCTGTAAAAAGGCGCGATTCCTATTCCGGCGGCTAAAAAAACTAAATTTTTCATTGGTTTTTCAGGGTAAAAATTCCCCTGCGGAGAGCCGATTTTAACTTTTTCGCCGATTTTTAATTTATGCAACGCCGAAGAAAAAACTCCGATTTTTTTGACGGTAAGGGTTAAAAATTTGTCTTGAGGACAACTGGAAATTGAGTAGGCCCGGCATTGTTTGCCCAAACGGTCGTCCAAAAAAGAAACCAGAACGAATTGGCCCGGCCTAAAAGAAAAAACCGGCCCCTTGAGGAGTGAAAATTTTAAAGTTAAAATATCGCCGGTTTCTCTGGTTTTTTTCTTGAGAACAAGGATATTATTTTTTTCTTTTTTGCTTTTTAAAATAATCATTAATCGCTTCTTTGAGGGCAGCCTGTCCTAAAACTGAACAATGAAATTTTAAAACTGGTAACCCGCCTAATCTTTTAATAATCTCTTGGGGTTTTAAATTCAGAGCTTTTTTTAAAGTCATACCGCCTTTCTCTGTAACCATCACTGAAAGCATCGAAGTAGAGGCGATAGCTGCTCCACAGCCATAAGTCCGCCATTTGCAATCTTTTATTTTTTGGGTTTTCAAATCAACTTTAATACAAACCATCATCACATCGCCGCAAATCGGATTGCCAGCCATCCCTTTTCCATCAGCTTGATAGTTTTTTTCGTCCCATAAGACATTTTTGGGATTTAAAAAATGTTCCTTGACGATTTGGCTATAAAGCCAATTAGTTTTTGTTTTTTTCATAATCTAATGGCTGACATCTTTCGCAATTTTTTCACAACTGGCGGTAAAATTTTCAAAACATAATCCAGATCTTCTTTAGTGGTTTTTCTGCCTAAAGTCAAACGCAAAGACCCGTGAGTCAAGTCCTCCGGCAGTCCCAAAGCCAGCAAAACGTGAGAGGGCGTCAAATCAGTAGAAGTGCAAGCTGAACCGGTTGAGACAGAAATGCCGTACTGGTCAAGTTTTAAAACCAAGGATTCACCCTCAATACCGGCAAATGAAAGATTTATATTATGGGGTAACCGTTTTTGAGGGTGGCCATTCAGCTGGGAGACGGGAATAGTTTTTAAAACTTTTTTAATAAGATAATCTCTCAAAATTCTTAAACGCCAATTTTCTTTTTTTCTTAATTTTTCAGCCAATTTTAGGGCCTCGCTAAAACCAACAATTAAAGCCGGATTCTCCGTTCCTGCCCTTAACCCCATTTCCTGAGAACCACCGACAATTAAAGGTTCAATTTTAAAATTTTGATTTTTATACAAACAACCTGATCCTTTCGGCCCATAAATTTTTGAGCCGTTTAAGGTTAAAAAGTCAACGCCCAAGTCTTTAATCTTCAAAGAAAGCGCGCCGGCGGCCTGACAAGCATCGCTGTGGAAAGCAGGCAGTAAATTTTCTTTTTTAAATTTTGTAATTATTTTGGAAATTTCAAAAATGGGTTGAATGGTCCCGATTTCATTATTGGCGTACATTATTGAAACTAAAATCGTCTTTTTGTTCAGGGCTTTTTTTAATTCATTAAGATTAACAATACCCTGAGAATCAATGTCCAAATAAGTTACTCTAAAGCCCTCTTTTTCCAATCTTTTAGCCGATTCCAAAACCGCTTTATGTTCAATTTTAGAAACAATCACATGATCGCCCTTGTCCTGGTAGGCCTTAGCAATGCCGTAAATTGCCAAATTAGCCGATTCCGTGCCTGAGCCGGTAAGGATAATTTCCTGAGGCAGAACTCCTAAAATCTTAGCAACATCTTTTCTGGCCATATCAATCGCCGTTTTCGCCTCTCGACCCAATGAATATAAAGAAGAGGCATTGCCGTAAGCCGTGGTTAAGTAGGGCAGCATTTTTTGAAGCACTCCCGGGTCAATATATGTAGTGGCTGCGTAATCTAAATAGATTTGTTTCATTAATGATAATATTACGCCTTATTTCTTTTCAGGTTTTTTATTGATAAGCCAAGTTTCTTAAATAAGCTTGGTGATTTAATATAATTTACAGATTCTTTTAAGCTGTTAAATAATTTCCAGCATTGAACATCAGGGGCGGTTTTCCCAGTCATTGCATAGGTTACGCATTTGGCGCCACCCAAACAATTACTAAAGTTGGAACACAGATAGCATTCGACTGGGATATCTTCTCTCTCTCTCAAGGTTTCATAAACCGGAGAGTAATAAATTTCCTCAAGAGTATTTTTATAAAGATTTCCAATTTTGATAGGACACCTCCGGCAAATTAGCGCATCCCCATCGGGCATAATTGTTATTATTCTGCCATCTACTATTGCGCATCGTCCATGTCCCATCAGATCCGGAGCAGAAATTTCATCATTAAAAATGGCGTTTTCACAACCGCCCGTTACTCTTAGAGAATATTCTTTTTCTCGCATTTGTTTGTTGACTTCTTCTATTTGTTGATATACCGCCCGAAGCTCTAATGGCTCAAGCACCAGGTTTCTAAATTGAGATCCGCTTAGGCCGAAGGGAACAATTCTTCTTACTCCTAACGATTTAACATTCAAGGGAGCAATGACCTCAGCCAATTCTTTGATTTCTTGATGATTTTTTTTGGTGAGCGTAAAGGAAACTCTAACAGCGATTTTTGCTTGGTTTAATAAATTGATGGCTTCTAAAATTTTTTGGAAGCTTCCCGGACCTCTAATTTCGTCATTGGTTTCTTTTAGACCCTCCATGCTTACTTGGAAACTGTTAATCCCCAGCGATTTTAGAGTGTTGACGAGATTTTTGGTCAGGTATGAGCCGTTAGACATTATTGTCCAATTAAAAAAATGGGAATATTCATGAACTTTTTTTAAGAAACGCAGGAAGTCTTTTCTAATAAATGGTTCGCCGCCTGTAATTTGGAGTCTCGCGTTTTGGCGCGGCAAGTACCACTTTTTTATCAAGGTAACATACTGATTTAAGATTTCTTCCATCTTTTCTAAGTTCATTTCCGGCGTGGTGTATCTTTCTTGGTAGCAATGTTTGCACCGCCAGTTACAGCGTTCGGTAACATGCCACTGCAAGATCAAGGATTTTGGTTGAAACAGATTTTTTCTCATTGATTTAGATAAAATCTTAGCATAAGTTGTGCGAGTTGACAAGTTTTATAGGTGTGTTATTATTAATAAAATAGTATCTTTACAATAAATCTTAGTTCTTTCATCTTTCATGCGGAAGAACGAAGCGGGAGAAAGGAAGGTGCATAAATATGAAAATGCTAGTTTTGATTATTTTGACTCTGTTCGGATTTGGTGGGACAGAAGTGATGGTAAATGCTGCGGCAGTTGCAGAGGGAGAGTTTGCGTTTACCCGACAAAACTTTATGGACGTCGCAGTGGAAGAAGATGGTATATTTATCTTCTTGGAAAAGTTTTCAAAATTGAAAATTGAAAGAAACAATTTTCCGGGACACCGCTGGGAGTGGATGGTAGGGATTAATAACATTAACCCCACTACTGTCACAATAAAGGAATACTCTGTAATTTTCGAGAATGACGCCCGGGAGGCCTTTGTCGGTCCAAGGCCGCAAAGTGGCGGACCGATCAGAATCGGTCCAGGAGAAGAGAAGTTTATTTTTTTGAAGGGTGAATTCTGGGGTCGTATGCCCGCCAGGAGGACGGGGACGACAAATATCTTTTTTACTATCGCCATCGGCGAAGGAAACAGAAGTAAAGATTTTAAAAGAACGATCAGGTTGGATTAGCCAATCCTGAAAAAGGGAGTCTCGGGGACTCCCTTTTTATTAAAAATAGCCGCGAGGCTGTGAATAAAACAATTTGACTATTAATGGAGATTAGTTAAAAATTAGGCTAAGATTGAGTTAAATAATTTTTTTAATAAATTTATGATTATCAGGAAAATAGGAACAAGTTTTAAAAGTTTATTTTTATTGGTGATTTTGTTAATAGTTTTCGTTTTAGCAGCGTTAATCGGCAAGGTGTCACTCAGTAAAAATTTTAATTCATTGATGGTACAAACTAGCTTGATTAACACGGCCAGCGCTGATGTTCCAGGCTGTAGCAGCTGTGCCAGCTGTGACGGCGGCGACGGTGGCGGCGGTGGCTGTGGCAGCGCGGGTTGTAGCTGAGGCGCCAGTTAATAGATTTTATATGAGCTTGATCAACAACAAAAACAAAGATAAATTTCGATCTTGTCTGATCTGTTCCGTTTTTTTTCTTTTCACTGTTATTACGCCGACATTAGTTTTTGCGCAGACAGAAACCAAAAATAACGGTTTTACACTGGACAAGGATATTTTATCTGTAAAAGGCGGATTATTATATACTTTTGACAGCGAAAGAAATTTAGTAACTGTTGATTTGCAGACTCAAAAAATAAACAGGGTACAGATAGGCGGTTTTGGGATTATTAACAACTTTGTGACTGAATTTGCCCCAGAATTGCTTTTTATTAACACGGGCACTTCGCGGGGCAGTAGCCTAAAAACAACTTTTGTAATGGATAAGACGGCTGTTGAACAAGGGTTGACAGCGAAAGACCATTGGGATTTGGTTATGTTTGAGCGCGCCTGGACAATTCCGGTTTTTAATTCTAAAACAAATAAAATTTATATATCAAACAGGCCTGATAAAGAACTTCTAATTTATGATGTTAACTTTGAAGCTAGTTCTTCAAAAAAGGAAGAGACGCCATTTCTGAAACTCGCGATGAAAATTCCTCTTGGAGCGATTGTTGATGCTATGGCAATCAGCCAACAACGCAACAAAGTTTTTATTTTAAGCAGCGATCCCGGCCGTTTATTTATTATAGACGGTCTTACCGACAAACCCATCATTAGGACGGTATCTTTGCCCGGCCAGCCACAAACTTTGACTATGGATGAACAAAACGGGCGTCTTTTTATCACCAGCCGTGTTGTAGATAAGTTGTTGGTTTTTGATACTGACAAGGAAGAAATTATAAAAACAATAGACACCGCTGCTGGTCCGGGTAGCGTGTTTCTCGACAAGGATACGGGGAAATTTTATCTCCTAAGCAACGACGCGGGGGTTTTAACAGTTTTTGATTCCGCTTTAGCGCCCCGGGTTATCGCTTTGGGAGAGTTCGCCAACTACAGTTCCAGTCCCCTTTATCTTTCTGTTAACACGGAGCTCAAACGCGTGTATGTTCTGAATGCTTTTACAAGCAGTCTCTTTATTGTTGACG
>JAHJZO010000010.1 GCA_018826255.1 Patescibacteria group bacterium
AAGAAACCAATTTTTTGAATCTTTCCATCTTTTATCGCCACATCGGCGTGATACGCCGGCGTCCCCAGCCCGTCAACCACCGTCCCATTTTTAATTAGGATATCAAGCATTGGTTAAATTGTACCACATTCGCTTATTTCCCTAAAAGGCCGATGATGAGGCCGATGGCGGCGGTGACGGCGGAAATAATCCAAAACCTCATTGTTACTTTTGTTTCCGGCCAGCCAATAGCTTCGAAATGATGATGAATTGGCGTTGAAAGAAAAATTTTCTTTTTTCTGAATTTTTTTGATAAGACCTGGATAATAACCGAACCGGATTCCAAAACCAAAATAATGGCGAACAAAGGCAGGAGCATCGCGGAATTCGTAAGCATCGCGATTATTCCCAGAGTGACGCCAAGCGACATCGCGCCCGTATCGCCCATAAAAAATTTCGCCGGATATATGTTGAACCATAAAAACGCCAACAACGCTCCGATTATAACGCTGGTGAAAGCCGCTAAATCGTAATGATGCTGGCTGAAAGCCAACGCGCCAATCGCCGCGAAAGCAAACAGAAGAACGCCGCCGGCAAGCCCGTCCAGGCCGTCCGTTTCATTAGTGGAAAACGCCGTAGCCACAATGATAAAAATAAAAATCGGGACATACCAGAAACCAACAACAAAATTACCCAAAAATGGAACGTGAAAAATATTCCATTCCAGCTTGAAATAAAACCAATAGGCGCCGATAGCCGCGATAATCGTGTAGAGAATAAGTTTATAGCGTACTGATAAGCCGCCGCCCTTTGGCCCGATTTTAAAAACCCCCATCAGGTCATCCGCCAATCCCAAAATGGCGGCAAAAATCAAAGCGCCAAGCGGCAGGAATGTTTGAGAACGGCTTAAAAAATTAAGATGGCCGAAAATACCGTCAAAAAAAAGCGATAAAAACCAAAAACCGATTGCCAAAAATAAAACTGTACCCCAAATTAAAATACCGCCCATGGTTGGGGTGCCTTCTTTGGCGCCATGCATTTGCGCGAAAATCGGCGCCCCTTCGGTCCTAATTTGTTTGCCCAGTTTATATTTAAATAAAAAGTGGGTTAGCAAAGGCGAAGCAAAAAATGCCACTGCGAAAGATGTTGATGTTAAAATTAAAAGACGCGTTATTTCTCCCATATGTAGGCTGATTTTAGCCAGCTAATTAATTTTTCCGACTCTCCAAAACGGTCCGGCGAACCTAAAACCACGGTTATAATGCCATTTTTAGTCAAAAGAATCAGAGAACCGCCGGCTTCGTCGGTAAAACCTGTTTTGCCGGCGATTATTTCATCTGTTTCACCCAAAAGTTCATTGGTATTTTCAAGGCGGTGTTCTATTTTACCGTCGGAAGAATAAACCACCATATTTTTTGTTTTCAAAATTTCAAACACTTCAGGGTGTTTATTAATAAGATAGCCGAAAATCTTCGCTATATCAAGCGCCGAAGAGTGATTATTGGGTGAATCAAGGCCATCAGGATTGATAAAATGTGTTTGGCTAAGCCCCAGCTCTTCAACTTTCTTATTCATTAATGAAATAAAATCAGTTCTTTGTTGCGACAGGGCAAACGCAGCGTCGTTAGACGATTCAATCAGCATTATGTCCAAAAGCGAACGGACAGTTATTGATTCCGAAGGCCTTAAATCACCATTTGAACCTTCCCTTTTAACGGCGCTGCTGGAAATTTCAACAATTGCGTTCAAATCATAATTTTCTATAACAACAATAGCTGTCATTAGTTTGGTTAAAGACGCGATTGAACGTTGCATTTCTATATTCTTATTATAATAAACCCTGCTGCCGTCGGTTTTAATTGCCAAAGCCGCCTGCGCCTGAAGCTCAAGATACGGCACTGACCAATCGCGTCTTGGTAAAGTATTTTCGGAATTCCCAAATATCTCCGGAATAGCGGGAGAAAAATCCACCAAAGCGGCTGGTTTATTTCCGATTGGTGGTTTACTTATTGTTTCCGAAGGATCATTTTTTTTACTTCCCGAAACCCAAATAAAAAAAATCGCTACCAGAATCAACAGAAATTTTAAATAAAAAAATTTATTTTCGTCCATAAAATTCTTCGAATTTTGGTAAATCTTCTATCTTACTTAATCCTAAATGTTTCAGAAAATCAAAAGTTACACTATATACATAAGAACGGCCGTCTTCCGGATTATTTTTTTTGTCCACCAAGCCGCGAACCGCCAAACTTTGCAATATAAAACTGCAATTTACGCCGCGTAAATTTTCAATGGCAGCGCGGCCGACCGGCCCCTTATACGCGATTATTGCCAGTGTTTCCAAGGCGGCTTGAGACAATTCTTCTTCAAAATCGCTTTTTATCATTTTTTCCATCGCTTCTTTTGATTCCGGAGCGGCAACCAATTGAACTTTATTATCCAAAAAAACCAACCTTAGTCCCCTGCTGTTCTGTTCGTAATCGTTGGCTAAATCTTTTAGCAAATTTCCAACTTCTTCTTCGGAAAATTCTGTAACTTCGGCTAATTTTTTATAGCTCAAAGGATGCCCCGAGGTAAACAATAAACTTTCCAAAATATGTTTTTTATCCATTTTGATTGTATTCAGCGCATTGTTTAATTTTGATATCGCCAAAGATTTCATTTTGGGAAAGCTCCAAAACCCTGGTGCGGAAAAGCATTAAAACCGCCAGAAAAGATAAAATGACATCTATTTTAGTTTTGACCCCCCGTGAAATATCGGCAAAAGACGCTTCAACCGCCGTGGTTATTCTGGCTCTCAATTCTTGAATTTTCTGTTCAAGAGTTACCACTCTTTGAAGATTTTTTTCTTCCAATTTTTCAATTTGCGGCAGAGTTTTCAAAAATGATTCGTAAATTTTATATAAATCCCCCGCCGAAATATTTTGAGGCGGGTAAAATACCGCCGGCATATTCAAATACGAATCCCTGCCGAAATACGAAGTTCTGTTTTTTGTCCATTTCCCCAACTCTCGTCCTAAAATTTTTATCTGCTGATATGCCTTGAGTCGTTCTTCCAATTCTTTGATATCGCCTTCTTCCTCTTGGCTTAAAATCAAACCGGGAAGAAGCGAGCGGGATTTAATTAAAATTAGCCGGCTGGCAATAACCAAAAAATCCGCCAAAATTCTCTGGTAATTTTCATCCTCTTGAATTTTTTTTAGATATTCAAGAAATTGGTCTGTCACCTGACTTAAAACAACTTCGCCAATCACCATTTTCTTTTCCTCTATCAAAGACAATAGCAAATCTAATGGTCCGTTAAATTTTTCCAAACTTACTTGATACATTTAATATGAATTTCCTTCAATTGATTTTCTGATATGTCGGAGGGAGCGCCTATCATTAAATCCCTGTCGTCACCGGTCTTTGGAAAAGCGATTACTTCGCGTATTGACGGCTCGTTCATCAAAATCATTAACAATCTGTCCAAGCCCAAAGCGATGCCGCCGTGAGGCGGAGCCCCGTATTCAAACGCTTTAAGCATGTGGCCGAATCTTGCTTCTATTTCCGCTTCTTTCAACCCCAAAATTTCAAATATTTTATTCTGCAATTCGCGCTGATGAATTCTGATGCTTCCGCCTCCGATTTCATAGCCGTTCAAAACCAAGTCATACGCTTTGGCTTTTAATTTTTCGGGCTGGTTTATATTTGTTGTTGCTGGAGAAGTGAACGGATGATGAGATGAAACCAATTTTTTTTCGGTTTTTGAGTATTCAAAAAGAGGCATATTTATTATCCAGGCAAAAGCCAGCTCATCAGGATTATCCTTATCTTTTCTCAAATCCGGCTTATCGGTTTTATATTTTTCCATCGCCTCATCGTAATCCAGTTTCGGAAATGGCTCGTTAAAAATATTTTTTTCCGGAAAAATATTTTTAACTAACTTAATCATCGTTTCTTCGATTAAACTCATCACATCATTTTCTTCAACAAAGCTCATTTCAACATCAAGCTGGGTAAACTCCGGCTGACGGTCGCCTCGGGAGTCCTCATCGCGAAAACATCTGGCAATTTGAAAATATCTTTCAAAACCGGCAACCATAAGAAGTTGTTTGAACTGCTGTGGCGATTGCGGCAATACGTAAAATTTCCCCGGATGTTTGCGGGAAGGCACGACAAATTCCCGCGCCCCTTCAGGCGTACCTTTGGTTAAGGCCGGCGTTTCTATTTCAACAAACTTTTGGTCTTTTAAATAATCATTCAAAAATCGCAAAACTTCGGAGCGTTTAATCAGACTTTTCTGCATTTTGGGAGAACGCAAGTCCAAATAGCGGTATTCCATCCTGATTTCTTCATTGATTTCGTCTTTCGCGCCGATTTCGAAAGGTGGGGTTTTGGCTTCGTTCAAAATTTCCAATTCTTCCGCTTCCAGCTCAACGGCGCCGGTTTCTATTTTAGGATTTTTCAAATTTTTCGGCCGTTCTTTTATTTTTCCTTCAATTGAAACAACCCACTCGGAACGTAACTGGTCAGCTTTTTTTACGATATCACCAGCGAAAACACCCTGCAATAATCCGGTTCGGTCTCTTAAATCAATAAAAATAATCTTGCCATGGTCACGACGAACATTCACCCATCCGGAAACTTTAACCTTCTCCCCTATTTTATTTATCGTTTCTTCTACAAAAATCCGTTTCATTGCAATTATTTTATCACAATCAGCAACAAAAAAACAATTTTAACCCTTCAACTCTGCCTCAATAAACTCTTCCAGGTCGCCGTCCATGACTTTTTCGATTTGGGACGTTTCGTAATTGGTGCGGTGGTCTTTGACCATTTGATACGGATGGAAAACATACGAGCGGATTTGCGCGCCCCATTCGGCTGATTTGGTGATTTTTTTGGTTTTTGACAGCTCTGTCTCTTCTTTCTTTAATTGCAGAGCGTGCACTTTTGACGCCAGAAGTTGCATCGCTTTTTCCCGATTTTGCTGCTGGGAGCGTTCCGATTGAACCGCTACCACAATTCCCGTCGGCAAATGTGTTATTCTTATGGCCGTTTCGCGTTTGTTGACATTCTGGCCGCCCGGCCCTGATGAACGGAAGGTATCTATTCTTAATTCTTCGGTTTTCATTTCAATATCTTTGGTCTCTATTTCCGGCAAGACCTCCAGAGCGGCAAAAGACGTGTGCCGTTGTTTCGTTGGCGAAAATGGTGAAATTCTCACCAAACGATGAACGCCGGCTTCATTTTTAAGAAAGCCATAAGCATAAGTTCCATTGATTTCCAACGTGGCACTTTTTATCCCCCCTTCTTCGCCAAGCGATTCATGCAAAACCGCAACCCCCCACCCCTTGGATTCGCAATAGCGGTTATACATTCTAAAAAGCATAGAAGCCCAATCCTGGGCGTCGCGGCCGCCAACTCCGGCCGAAATTGTCAGAAGCGCGTTATTTTTGTCGTATTTGCCGGAAAGAAATGTTACAAATTCAAGTTTATTTAATTTGGTTTCCAGAGCTTTATATTTTTCCTCTGCGCCTTCCTCCTCGGAAAGAATAGAAAAGTCCTGAATTTCCGTTTCCAAATCGCTCCAATGTCTGATTTCTTTTTCTAAATCGGAAATTTCTTTTTGAACATTTTTCGCTTTTTCCTGGTTTTTCCAGAAATTGGGATTTTCGCTTTGAGATTTTAATTCGTCAATTTTTTTCTTTTTTCCGGAAATGTCAAAGACGGTCCGCCAAAAAGCGGCTCCGGTTCAGTAATTCTTGAATTTTTTCTTTTATATTTTCCATATTTGAGAGCCACCTCCCGGGATCGAACCGGGGACCTACACGTTACGAATGTGTCGCTCTGCCAACTGAGCTAAGGTGGCTTATTTTAATAATGTAACACATTTGAGCGGGATGCGGGAATCGGACCCGCGTCTTGTCCTTGGGAAGGACACATAATGCCATTATACTAATCCCGCGGGAAAAAATAGTACCACCATTGCTTGTAATTCGGCATATTTTCGTCGCTACCGGAAATTACATTCTCACTTGTTGAAGTCGCGGTCGGTAAAATTATGACCACTTTTTCACCCTCTTTTTTAAGATTTAACCGCACCCGCGCTTCATTTTCCAAATTAGATATATCCTGATAATATTCAATCAGCTTGGCTAAATCCTCCTGTTGTTTTTTATAATTGGCAACTTCGGCGTTAAGTTCGTTTAATTTTATCTGAACCTGATAGCGATAATAAAACTGCTGGGAAATGCCAACAATTAAAGCCAGAAAAATCGGAATCAAAAAAATGAAAAAAATTTTTGACTTTAAGAGGCGTTCATAAATTGTGGATTTGTCTTTTTCTTTCATTTTAATTATTATATATGTAGACCATTTATGAAAAATCGAACCAAAAGACGCATAAACGCTTTGTGGCTAACTATCACCCTTTTAGCAGTTCTGTCCATGGTGGTTTTCATGTTCGTCCCCCTTATAGGATGATAGCACCCAAGCGCTAATTTCTGAACATTTTCAAATAAACGTTACTTTCCAGCTGAACGCGGCTGAAAGCCGCTCTTTTCTTTTTGCCTTTTTTCTGTTTATCCAAAAGTTTATTTTTTCGGGTAACATCGCCGCCATATAAATAACCCGTAACATCTTTTCTCATCGCCGATATGGTCTCTCTCGCAATAACTTTTCCACTTATAGCCGCTTGAAGAGCGACAGGAAAATACTGTTTAGGGACAATTTCTTTCAATTTTTTAACCATTGAATTACCCTCGTGATATGCTTTTTCTTTGGACACAATTTTTGAAAACGCTTCGACCGGTTCCCCGGCAATTAAAATTTGCAGTTTAACCAAGTTGCCTGTTTTAAATCCGGAAAAATCATAATTCATTGACGCATATCCCTCGGAAACACTTTTTAAGCGGTCGTGAAAATCAACTAAAATATCTGAGAGCGGCATATTAAAATTTAGAATTAAATGTTCCAAACCGAGGTAATCGGTATGGTTATAAATACCGCGATAATTACCTACTAATTTCATTATGTTGCCCAAATATCGCGACGGCAATAAAATTCCAAGATTGATCCAAGGTTCTTCCACCGATTCTATTTGCGCTAAATCGGGCCAGTCAGCCGGTGTAAAAATTTCTAAAATATCTCCTTTGCGAGTTTTAATTTTATAAGAAACCGTCGGCGTAGTTATTATCACGTCTCTATTATATTCTCGTTTTAATCTTTCGGCCGTTATATCCAAGTGAAGCATCCCCAAAAATCCCAATCTAAAACCGCGGCCTAACGCTTCTTGTGTTTCCGGTTCGTAATGCAACGCAGCGTCATTTAATTTAAGTTTTCCCAGAGCATCTTTTAATAAATCAAAATCATCGGCCGTCTCCGGATAAAAACTCGCCCAAACCATTGATTTAGGCTCATTGTAGCCCGGCAATGGATTAGCGCTCTGACTAGACGCCAAAGTGTCGCCGACTCTGATTAATTCCGGATTTTTTAATCCGGTTGCGATATAGCCGATTTCTCCGGAAGACAATTTTCCTACAGTCACGAGTTCAGGTTTGAAAACGCCGGTTTCTAAAATTTGAATTTTGGATTTGCTGGCAAGAGCGATTATTGTTTTTTGTTTGGAGATCTCGCCTTCAATCACCCTGATATAAGCCAGGACGCCTTTATAGGCATCAAAGTGAGAATCAAAAACTAAAGCGTGAAAAGATTTTTCTCCATCTGAAATTTCAATTCTAGGCGCTGGAAATTCTTTGATAACTTTTTCCAAAATTGCCTCGGCGTTTAATCCGGTTTTCGCGGATACTGTTAGAATTTCTTCGGGTTTTTGTCCGGTAAGCTTCGCAACTTCCTGTTTCAATCCCTCCAGTTTTTCCGAATCATTTACCAAATCAATTTTGTTTATGACACCGATGATTTTCAGATTTTCTTTTTTTGCTAAATGAAGATTGGCAATAGTTTGCGCTTGGATGCCTTGCGTCGCGTCAACCAAAAGGATGGCTCCTTCAACCGCGGCCAGCGCTCTGGAAACCTCGTATGTGAAATCAACGTGCCCGGGAGTGTCTATTAAATTCAAAATATATTCTTCACCGTTGTAATTAAAATTCATCCGCACCGGCTGCATTTTTATCGTTATCCCCCTCTCCCTTTCCAAATCCATTTGGTCCAAAAATTGTTCGCGCATTTTTCTTTGTGTCACCGTTCCGGTCACCTCCAAAAACCTATCGGCTAAAGTCGATTTCCCGTGATCTATATGGGCTATTATTACAAAATTTCTGATGTTCATTTATTCGCTACTCTTTATCTTAAGATTTGATTTTCATCGAAACATAATAATTTCACAAGTATTGCGGCCGCAATGCTCATGAAATAATGTATTAATTTACAAGATTGAAATGTTTTCTAAATTGATATTCTTTTACACCGAGATTCTCGGTTATTATTACATCTATCCAATAATCGGACAAATTGAAAACACTCTTGATAAAATTTATTTCCTTCTCGCATGAAAATGGCGTTATCCATATGCTATGTTGGAACTTCTTAAACCCTAAGTCCTTCAATTTCATTCGCAATGATTCCCGCGCTATTTTCTTTTTCTCCGGGATATCAAAAACCACCAAATGCCATTTTTTATCCCATTTTTCCGGCTTTTCAAGTTGAATCTGGTCGATATCCATCTTTTTGGTAATAGTTCTGCCATTTTCAGTAAGTTCAACCGTAACATTGTTTTTATCTTCATGGATTAACTTTACAAAATTTTTATCTCTCAAATTATATAGAGCTCGTCTCAATTGTTCTCTTTTTAACTTTCTCAGTTCTTTGGGTAGTTGCCTTAAAAGTTGCCCAACGCCACGAGGTGAAGACAATGCCAAAGAAATCGCGCCACTGATTAGAAGTGCTCTTAAAATCTTTTTAGAAATTCCATTTCTCATAACATATTTCTTAATGTATTTATTATATTACACATACATTGCGGCCGCAATACTCGTGAAATATATGTAAATAATATAATTTGGCGTAAAAATTGACACAAATATAAATCTAATGAAAAACAAAAGGCGCGTTTACGCGCCTTAATTGACTGTTATTTTTGTTTTTCAATTTTCTTTGTAAATTTATTTACATCCTTAAACATAACTGAACACCCATAACATGTATAATATTTCACCCAAGAACTACCGCCTGGTCCAAGAATACCATTACTCTCTATTTTCTCTTCATATTCTTTGCTTCCACAAATAGGACATTTGAATTTATTTTGGCCCATCTTCCCCCTCCTTATTCATAATTCATAGAAATTTCAAAGACCCAGTTGACTCGCTAATTAATAGCACGATTGGTATTAGTCGTCAAATATTTTTTTAGTGCGACCCACTGCCATAAAAGATTTACGATACTGGCGATTGTTATGGCGAGCGGTAAGCCTAAAATCGGCGAAATGTCAGTATATCCGGCAAAATACCATACAAGCCCAAAACTTAAAATAATATTCAAAACCATTGAAAAAACATTTATCAAAACCGGAGTTTTTGTGTTGTGCAGGGCAAAAAAAGCGCGGGTGAAAAGCGGCAAAAGAGCGGCGGCAAAAATGCCAAAAGAAAACAAGCCTAAAGCCGCTGCTGTAAGCTGAACATTTTGTAGGTTAAAATTACCTATACCCAAAATTATTTTTACGATTTGAGTGCGAAAAACAAAGATGAAGACAGACAAAGGAACGACAATTAATAGCACCTGCTTTACCGCCAAAGAAAATTGCTTCAAAAACAATTCTTTCTTCCCCTGCGCGTAAGCCAAGCTCATTGCCGGAAAAGCCGCCGTGGAAAATGCCACCCCCACAATGCCAATCGGCACCCATCTTAAATTATCGGCAAAATTAAATATGGAAATACTGCCGCTGGCCAAGACCGAGGCAATAGCAATTGAAACAATGCTATTTATTTGAAACGCAAATAACCCCAATGTTCTCGGCAGCCAAAGCTTGACCATTTTGATTAATCCGGGCTCTTTAAAGTTGAGTAAACGGCGAAATCGGAAGCCAATATTGAAAAGCGATGGAATTTGAATCAAAAAATGCAACAACGCCCCCAAAATAACTCCGTAAGCTAACCCCCATATGCCATAACGCGGAGCCAAATACGCAATGCCGAAAATTATTCCCAGATTATAAAAAACAGGCGCAAGAGACGATATTAGAAATCTTGAAAATGCTTGCAGAAGCGCCGAGGCCAAAGCCGAAATGCCCAAAAGCAGCGGACTTAAAAATAAAATACGGCTGATATTGACGGTCAGTTCCCTTGACGCATCGTCGAAACCAGGCGCCACTAAATAAATTAATTGAGGTACAAATAAAATTAAAATGGCTGAAAAAATTACTAAAGCCAAAATTAAAACATTTAAAACATTAGCGGCAAACCGCCACGCCTCATCTTTGTCTTTGGTCAGATATTCATAAAAAACCGGCAAAAAGGCAGACGAAATAGCCCCTACAATAAGTAAGTTGTAAATCAAATCGGGAATCTTGAATGCCGCGTAATAAATATCTAAAGTTCGCGAGGCGCCGAATTGACCGGCCAATAACCGGTCTCGCCATAACCCTAAAAGGCGGCTGACTAAGCCAAAAAAAGCGACTATAATGGCAGCCGATGAGATTTTTTGAGATTTCTGGTTAATGAATCTGCCTAAAGTAGCGAACATAATTGGTTTTAATCATACTAACAAAATTTGCGCTAAAAACCAATATCTGGTATATTTAAAATGTCCCTAAAGGACATTATCGGCTTTAACAAAAGAAAATGGGTAATTGCCCGCCAACATCTGCGAAGTTGTGGCGGGAGGAAAGTCCGGACACCATCCCCGCTTTGGCGGGGGAAGCGTACGGGTTAACGACCCGCCGTAGTAATACGAGAGGTGCGAACAGAGACGTCCCGATTCGAAAGAATCGCGGACGCCCCGTCGTATGACGGGGCGTAACTCTGCAGTAATGCAGAGAGTGAAACGGCTAAATCCTTACTGGGTGCAAGTCCGTATGGACGCTAGAGCTTTAGAGCAATCTAATGCCCAGAGAGATAATTACCGTCCCCCTATGGGGGATACAGAATCCGGCTTACAGTTTTCTTCTAAGCCAATAATTGAAAAACCCCCGCATGCGGGGGTTTTTCAATTAGAACAATTTATTTTTGGCGTCAAGTTCTCGATTTGCCAATTTATCGGCTTTTTTATTTTGTTCCCGCGAAATTATTTTTATAATTACTTTTTCATAATCCAAGCGCAAATTCCAGGCCCTTATAAAAAGCGGCTGTAAATCAGAGTCTTTAATTTTGTATTCTCCCCGAAGCTGTTTACCTATCAATTCGCTATCGGTTCTGATTTCCAGTTCTTTTATTTTCAACTGCTTGGCTTTTTGCAAAGCAAAAATCACCGCTTCGTATTCCGCCTGATTATTAGTCGCTTCGTCTAAATAATGAGAATATTCTTTTAAAATTTTTCCATGTTCATCTTCGATAACAACACCCAAGGCGCTTGGACCGGGATTGCCTCTGGAAGCGCCATCTGTATAAATTATTGCCTTGCTTTTTAGCATTTTAAATTTATTTTAAATTCGCCTTTTTCTGTTTTTGATTCGATTTCTAAAAAAATCTCTTTGCCGACGGCCGGGTTGCAGGCAGTGCTTTGTTGTTTGTTTAACAAGTTGATAAACATTTGCCCATCATATTTGTCGGCGACAATGGCGATTTTATAAATACCTTGGATTCTAAGCAGTATTTTTATTCTTCTTACAACTTCGGCCGGAGTCGTAAATCCTTGAACAATAAAATCATCAACTGCCATTTCCTGCGCTAATTTTTTATCTTCAGGTCGGCCACGGTGAGAGTTTATTACCACGGGAATTTTTGCTAAAGTTGAATCGGCTTGCATTTTTGCAATTAACTCAAACCCTGTCATACGCGGCATAACAATTCCGGTGAAAACAATATCCGGAACATTACCGCCGCTAATCATTCCCCACGCCTCCTCGCCATCTCTGGCGATTGAAACATCAAATCCTTCATCTTTGAAATTTTTTGCATATATACCGAGCAAAAATTCATCATCATCGACAATCAGTATTTTTTTATTTAATAATTCCATATTTTTACTTGTCCTCCATAGCTTTACGCGGAGGAGGATGAATTAATTCTAATATTCTGAACAATGCCGAAAGCCAAAAGAGTTGAAACTAAATTGGAGCCTCCGTAACTTAAAAGCGGCAAAGATATTCCGGCAACAGGAAAAAATCCCATGTTCATTCCAATATTAACTGCAATATGAGAAAAAAGCAAAAGCATGAATCCGAAAATAAAGAGCCGCGCAAAATTGGTATTGGCATTTACGGCAATGAGAAAAAGACGCCAAAAAATAACCCCCCATAGGATTAAAACAAAAGAAACTCCCAAAAATCCCCACTCTTCGGCAATAGTTGCCCAAATGAAATCTGTGTGCTGTTCGGGCAGAAAATTTAATTGAGACTGGCTGCCGTGGCCAAGCCCTTTCCCCCAAAACCCGCCCGAACCTATCGCGATAATTGACTGCAAAACATTATATCCTTGACCAAGTGGGTCTTTTTGAGGTTCAAAAAACGTCATAACGCGCGCCCTTTGGTAATCTTTCAAGAAAAAATTCCAGGATAACCCGGTAATGATAATAAAAATCAAAAAAAGCACCAAAAGATGTCTCGCTCTAATTCCGGAAACAAGCATCATGCCAACCCATATAATAACTATCAAAAACGCGGAACCTAAATCTGGCTGAAGCAAAACAAGGGTCACCGGAATTATCGTGTAAAATCCGGAAATAATTATATGTCTGATTAAGCCAAAATCGATATGGCGCCCGGAAAAATAGTTTGCCAAAACTATAATCAGAACAAATTTCATGATTTCAACTGGCTCTACGCTGAATCCTCCCAAAGGAAAACCGAATTGAAACCAAGAAACTGCTCCCCTGACTCTATCGCCCAATATCAAAAGAGCAACAAGCAAAAGAATTGAAAAAATATATAAAGACAAAACTACTGTCGAATAATTCCTTAAAAACCGATAATCAACAAAACTAAAAACCATCAACAAAGTTAACCCGATTGCGGAGAAAATCAATTGTTTCTTAAAATTGGTAAAAGCGCCTGTTCTTGCCTGTGAAGCAGAGGCGATGCTCAATAAGCCGATAATAACAAGCAAAACGATTGCGCCGATTAGGATCCAATCCAATTTTTTCAAAGCTTGTATCATTGATTTACTGCGATAGCAGTTCAGGGGTTTCCCAGAGATTGGTTGAAATGGTCAGGTCAATGTTATTGGGTGTGCCGGAAAAGGGAGAAAACCAAGAAATGCCTGCTGGACGATCTTCTTTCGATTTTAAATTTTCTAAAAGTGTTGAGGCAGCGGCTATCGGAGAATTGTTTTCATCAAAAACAACTGACGAAATGTTAACTTTCGTCAAGTCATAAGGAGTGTTATTGTTCGCTCTAAAATTAATCTCAAAAGATTTACCTGAACCAACTTGGCCTTTTCCATAATCTACATTGCTTAGGGCCAATGCGACTCCCTTAAAATCTTTAACCTCGCGCCATGTCGGCTCGCCTAGCTGAAATAGTGTTTTTACCGGCGCTTTCTTTAAATCAATGCCTCCAAAAATAATATACTTTGATTCACCGGGCCAAATAAATGATCCTCCGGTTGGAGTAGCGAGCAATATTCCGTCCGCATCATACAAATAGAAGGTATAACTGAAATTGCTTGCGCCAAAATTTGTATTGGGATTTTTAATTTTGGCGGCGGCTGAATATAAATTAGTCCCGGCGAAAAAAGTCTGTGACCAGATTATTTCAACAGGGTAAATTGTCGGAGGTATAATCACGGGAACGGGCGTAGGCCTGAACAAGAAATACGCTCCAGTTCCCACACCGGTAAAAACCGCCAGATAAACAATGGCAATAAATATTTTTTTTAATATGCGTCTGCTTTCGTTCATATGTATAAAGTATAATTGGCAACAAGAAAAAAGTAAAAGAAATAGTCGAGATTATTTCCGCCATTTTATCAAATTTATCAAATTATCAAAATGCAGTTATAATTCCGATCGGATGAATAACTGCATTTTAGCGGGATATCGCTTATTCAAGCCAAAAACAGGTAAAATTTGCCAAATTACTTGACAGGATATTTTAGGTATAGTATAATGTACACATAGACAGTGAGATCCAGATCTTAAACATAAATATAAATACAAATAGGAGGAAGGGAAATGATATATCTAGCGGACACGAGAGAGAGAGAGAGGAAGAAGACATGAAAAGAGGACTGATCATCTATTTATTTCCATAGCTTGTGTTGTCATTGGTCTTTATGCTTTTTCGTTTTTGTGGGGCTGCGGTATAAGTTACAGACAAATCGTTGGTGCCGATGGTGTGGATGGCTACTGTGTTCCAGAGTCCATATATTCCGCCTGGACATGGGAAAATAAAACTAAACAGCCAGCACGGATAGCTGTTTCTCGTATTAGTAAGGGGATAGATCACGCGCAAGCTCAGGGATGGACGGGAAGTGCATGGATATACCTAACCTCGCTTAATGGAGTTGTTAGGTCATGGAAGCGGCATTTTGACGCAGAACCGTATCGATATGTTGGATTGGATGAATGGATTCAAGAGCAAAAACAATGGCGCCGTTAATAAAAAGACATTGCCCCCTCTACTCTACGGAGTGAGGGGCTTTTTTTATTTCAAAAACTTCCGCAACAAAAACGCCTCGCGGTTTCCGCGAGGCGTTTTCATATTAATCCCGTTGTCCTGGCGATAACTACTTTCCCCAGCCATCGAGGGCTAAGTATCATCGTCGACACGGCGTTTCACTTCTCTGTTCGGAATGGGAAAAGGTGGTTCCACCGCGCTGTTGTCACCAGGACAACGGGATCAATTGCAGATATAAAATTTCACGCTTATGTAAGGGATGAGTAGATATTGCTTTATTAGTACGACTTGGCTCAACGCGTTGCCGCGCTTACACCTATCGCCTATCAACCTCGTAATCTTCGAGGAAGCTCTCGTCCCGTCAAGCGGGACAACGATACCTAATCTTGGAGATTGCTTCGCGCTTAGATGCTTTCAGCGCTTATCAATTCGGAACATAGTTACCCGGCGATGCCCTTGGCAGGACAGCCGGTACACCAGAGGTTCCGTCATTCCGGTCCTCTCGTACTAGGAATGACGCTCCTCAAGTATCAACGCCTGTAGCAGATAGAGACCAACCTGTCTCACGCATGTTGTCACATATTACTATGTGCATTGGACTATAACTTAATCCTTTTTATATAAAAATAAAAATAGGATTGCTAACATTTAGTCTCTACGGGCTTATTTTTAAATTAATAAAAATAATTCCCTCGGTATTGCCCCTTGTTTGTACAGTCGGGTTTTACCGATATAAGTTAGCTTGGTGCATAGAAATTACTTCCTATGACCGCCGTGTTAATGTCTTTTTCCTCGGATTCAAACTGTTGAAAAGCCAAAATTTATTTCGCTTCTCAACGGTTTGAACCCAGCTCACGTACCTTTTTAATTGGCGAACAGCCAAACCCTTGGGACCTTCTCCAGCCCCAGGATAAGATGAGCCGACATCGAGGTGCCGAACCTGGTCGTCGATGTGGACTCTTGGACCAGACTAGCCTGTTATCCCCGGGGTAGCTTTTATCCGATGATTGTTTACGTTTCTACGAACCATAAACAGTTCACTAATCCCTGCTTTCGCATCTGCGCGACATGTATGTCTTGCAGTTAAGCCGGCTTATGGATTTACCCTATCGCTTCGATTTCCATCCGAAGCTAGCCGACCTTAATGGACTCCTCCGTTACGCTTTTGGAGGATAGCGCCCCACTAAAACTGCCCGCCAAGCACTGTCCCAACGCGTTTTTTCCGCGCCGGTTAGATTATAAAACTTTAAAGAAAGGTATTTCACTGGCGGCTCCACCACGTCCGAAAACACGGTTTCAAAGCCTCCCTTCTATTCTACGCATCAAAGCTCTATAGCCAATACTAAGTTGCAGTAAAGCTCCCGGGGTCTTTTCGTCTTGCTACAGGTACCCAGCATCTTCGCTGGAATTGCAATTTCACCGAGCTCGTGATTGAGACAGTTCCCCAGTCGTTAGGCCTTTCGTGCACGTCTGAACTTCGCGTTAATCCGCTATTTCTAACGGCGCTGACTATACCTTCATCTGAGAACGCGCAAATTTCATAATATCTTTTTGAGAATATTTTCGTCTTCCGCTCGCATTCATGCGAAATGCCAGTGGAATAATTTTACGAAAACCATTTATTGTCGTGTGTTTTCCGTCTTTCATCATAAAACAAATCTTACGAAATAATTTGTAATCATTATTTTTGGACGAAAGAAGCGGATAGAGGTCAAAATGCGGAATGATTTTGTTTATTAAATCATCCAATCGCCTAACCTCAAATTTAATTGTGTTGTCAATTACACCATCGCGTAAAAAACCGCACTTCCAATGCTTTTGCATCAGAAAAAGCACTTCTGCTCTATCGCGATTTTGACTTACGGACAAACTGGGTTTTGTTTCCCAGCCGATAATAAATTTCGAACGTTTGGAGAACGATATTGAAAAACATCCTTCTCCGTCAACGAATCCGGAAAGATATTCATTAATTCTTCTTTTTGCATTACTCAGAGCCGGCATATTATAGTTGAAATTTATAATTCATTATAACATCAACTATCCAAGTCGCCAACAGTCATCGGCGACCTAAGTCGATACGGGGTCAATCCCGCCAAGGCGAGACGACTTCCCACGGTATTGCCCTTCCTTCAACATCTTGTCCTTACGCAAGACTCCAGTTAGGGTTCCACCGTTATGAGCCGGATTTGTTTCGGGCGTCACTGCCCGAACTGGCATATTCATACCAGACAAGGAATTACGCTACCTTAGAACGATTATAGTTATCGCTGACATTTACGAGGGCTTCGGGCATTAGCAGTACCTCCATTGCTGGAAATACCACATCCGCCGTTAACCTTCTCGCATAGGTCAGGCATCACCCCCTATACATCCTCTTGCGAGTTAGCAGGGAGCTGTGTTTTTGATAAACAGTCGCCAGGGAATCTTTAGCTGCGGCCCCGCTAAGCGGGGCAGGCCATATCGCTAACTTACGGCCGCTTTTTTGCCGAGTTCCTTAACCACGAATCACTCGTTCGCCGTGGGCTACTCGCCCTGCCCACCTGTGTCGGTTTTCGGTACGGATATCCTAAGCTAATTTACGAAAGTTTTCTAGGAAGCTTGCTTTGCCAAATTTCTTTCACCGAGGTGAAAAATTTTCTCGACGCTTAAGTTCGCGATTAAACGCATCTTGGGGGATTTGCCTCCCAAAAACCCTAACGCAAAGAACGCCAATCCAATAAGGCGCCCGACATACTAAACTTCGTCATTCCGTAAAAGCGCTTGAGATAGGGACGGAATATTAACCGTCTGTCCATCGGCTGCGGATTTCTCCATTGCCTTAGGACCGCCT
Source organism: Patescibacteria group bacterium (assembly GCA_018826255.1). Taxonomy (GTDB): domain Bacteria; phylum Patescibacteriota; class Minisyncoccia; order UBA10092; family UBA10092; genus UBA10092. Next base: position 17,523 of record JAHJZO010000010.1, read on the forward strand.
AACCCTTGGCTGATTTTCATTGCCAAGGAAACCTCAGGCTTTCGGCGGACAGATTTCTCATCTGTCTTGCAGGTTACTCATGCCAACATTTTCACTTCTTAGCGCTCCAATCGCCCTCGCGGGTCAATCTTCGCTGCACTAAGAACGCTCTCCTACCGCTTGGTTTTACCGGAGTAAAACCAAACCCATGTCTTCGGTATTTAGCTTAGTCCCGTTATATCTTTGGCGCGATGCGTCAATCCCACCGAGGCGGGATATAATAGTGAGTTGTTACACACTCTTTAAAGGATGGCTACCTCTAAGCCAACCTCCTATTTGTCTTCGACGCATCACTTCCTTCTACACTTAGCTAAAATTTAGGGACCTTAGACGATGGTCCGAGTTCTTGCTCTTTTGTATTCGGAGCTTTGCCCCCGAATACTGACTCCCAAACTATTTTACCGGAATTCGGAGTTTGACTGGTCTGCCTGGCTTGCGCCAATACAGACCAACCAGTGCTCTACCTCCAATAAAAAACATTTGAGG
>JAHJZO010000011.1 GCA_018826255.1 Patescibacteria group bacterium
CGCCACGCCCGAGCCGTAACGAAGCGTTTCCGCCGTCTTGGTATAAAGACATCAAAGCAAAACAATTTTCAATTCCTTTTAAGAAAAATTTGGCGGGCGGGCGTTAAAAAATTGAAAGAAAATTGTTTTGCTTTGCTCGCCGAAGTTCGGCGGGCGGAAACGCGGAGCGGAGCTAATCAAACATTTTTCGTTCAAAATAGGTTCGAGCTTCGTTCAGCAATTGCGACCAACAGATATTATGGATTTCACAGAAAACAATTTAAAAGATGAAGAAATATTGGCTTTGTCGCTGGAACAACCAGCGCTGTTTAAAATTTTGGTGTCCCGCTACCAGGAGGCATTCATAAGAAAGGCAACTGGCATTGTTAGGCAACGGGAAGAAGCCGAGGATATCGTCCAAGAAGCGTTTGTCAAAATTTATTTCAACGGCAAAAAATTCAAAAAAATGGACGGAATAGAATTCAAAAGCTGGGCTTACAGAATTTTGGTTAACACCGCCATCAGCCGCTATCGTAAAATAAGTAAAAAATGGCAAGCGGAATCCAACGATCCATTAGATCTGGAAACGGCTTCAGACAGCGCGCTTTCAACCGAAAATATCATTTTGGAAAGCGAAAACAAGTCGCTTACAGCCGAATTACTCTCCCGTTTGCCGAAACCTTTGGCCCGCCTGGTTTCGTTATACTATATTGAAGACAAATCATATAAAGAAATAGCGGGACAGGAAGGCATAACTATGGCGGCGCTTAAAATGAAGCTTTTCAGAGCTAAAAAGTTTTTGAAAAACGCGGTTAAAGAAAAAAAAGATGAGTATAAAAAATAACAATACGCTTTGCGAACGAGTAATGAGGCGAGTTTATTTTATCTGGTTCGTAAAAAAAGTAGTTCCTTATTTTATAGTCGAATTTTCATTATTCGTTGGTTTTGCTTATTTAATCAGCAAGAATGTTTTTGTTTCCAATGTGCTGCAATACGCAAGCCAGATTTTGGCCAATAATTCGGTTAACCCGGCTGTCTGGTCAGCCTTCGCCTGGAATATGTTTATCGGAACCGAATTTATCGTGCAGTTGTCGGTTCTGGGAGTTTTAGCGATGATTGTTTTACTTTTCAAAAACTTTATAATATCTCTCGCGCGAATAACTCTATCCAACACCGAAACTAATATGGCAAGGCAATCGTTACACAATTAGAGAAAGGTCGCTTACAAATATTTAAACAAAACACACCCTCGCAAACTTGCGAGGGTGTGTTTTTTTGCGTAGAATAAATTGAATTGCGGGTGTCGTATAATGGTATTACCTTAGCTTTCCAAGCTAATGACAGGAGTTCGATTCTCCTCACCCGCTCATTTGCTTTATCTAACTGCTTCTTTGAGGTTTTTGCCGGCGCGGAATTTGGGAACTTTAACGGCGGCAATTTGTATTTTCTCGCCTGTCCGCGGATTAACCCCCGCGCGAGCCTGCCTTGAAGATACTGCAAACGTTCCAAATCCGGTAAACGACACTTCCTCGCCACGTGATAAGGCGTTAGAAACTTCGTCAAGAATAGCGTTTATGGCCCTTTCGGCTTCGGCCTTGGTTGAACCAAGCTTTGACGAAACCAAATCTACAAGTTTATCTTTGTTCATATTTTTATAATTTCTATTTTATTTAATTCTACAACAAATTACCTGGCGTATTCAACCGCCCGTGTTTCACGGATGATATTAACTTTGATTTCACCTGGATATTTTAATTCGCTTTCTATTTTTTTCGCCATTTCTTTGGCAAGCTGTAGGGCCTTGAAATCATCAATTTTTTCCGGATGAACAAAAATCCTTATTTCCCTTCCGGCGGAAATCGCGTAAGATTTTTCGACACCGGGGAAAGAATTGGCGATATTTTCAAGTTCGGTTAATCGTTTAATGTAGTTTTCAACCGTATCGCGGCGAGCGCCGGGGCGAGCGCCGGAAATAATATCGGCCGCCGCCACGATAAATGATTCCGGTGTCGCAAACGGATAATCTTCATGATGTGATTCCATTGCTTGAACGACTTCCGGATTAATTCCATATTTCTGTAAGATTTTTCTTCCAAGTTCCAAATGAGTGCCTTCAATTTCATGATCAACCGCCTTGCCAATGTCGTGAAGTAAGGCCGCTTTTTTGGCCACTTCGGCATTAATGCCAAGTTCCCTGGCAAGCATATTGGCGATGTGCGCCATTTCAATCGAATGCAACAATACATTCTGCCCATAGCTGGTGCGAAAAGCCAGGCGGCCTAAAAGCATTGTAATTTCTTGCGGTAAGTCCAGAATTCCAACCTCATATGTGGCCATTTCACCGGCTTCAAGAACTTTTTTGGTAATTTCTTTTTTGGCTTCCTCAACCTTTTCTTCAATTTTCGCTGGCTGGATACGGCCGTCGCTCATCAATTTTAAAAGCGCCATTTTGGCGATTTCCCGTCTCAACGGGTCAAAAGAGGAAAGTGTTATTGATTCTGGGGTTTCGTCGACAATAACCTCAACGCCTGTCAGACGTTCAAGAGTACGAATGTTGCGGCCTTCTTTGCCGATAATTCGTCCTTTCAATTCATCAGACGGGAGACTAACTGTTGAAGTTGTTATTTCACTTATATGTGAACGGGCATAGCGTTGAACCGCTATGGTCATAATATCGCGCGCTTTTTTCTCCAATTCTTCAATTCGGTTTTTTTCAAGTTTTTTGATGGCTGTCACAAGGTCGCCCCGCGACTCTTCTTCAATTTGACTGAATAATTTCGCTTTCGCTTCATCGCGGCTCAAACCAGAGGCCTGCTCCACAATTTCTTCACTTTTCTTTTTCAAGGCATCAGCCTCTTGATGAATAATTTTAATTTGGTCTGCTTGTTGCTCCAGATCTTTTTTGCCATTTTCTAGTTCGTCTTCTTTCTGCTCAATCTTCTTAAACTGAATGTTCAAGCGGTCTTCTTGGCGCGCCAAAATCCCCAAGCGTTCGCGCTCTTGATTTTTTGCGTCTTCAAGAATTTTTACTGCTTTATCTTTCGCTTCAAGCAGGGCTTCTTTAGCCTGCGTTTTTGATTCCTCAAGCTGATGTTTAATTGTCGCTTCTATTGAGTTTGTATTGCGAGTCGACAGTAATTGGCGGATTAAATAACCCAAAGCCGCCCCTGCCGCCAAAGCAAAGGCACCGATAATTAAGTTCAAAGTCATATTTGTTTGTTTCTAAAATCTTAGTCATTTGCTGAACCTAAGAGAATTAATAAATTAATGCCCCTTATGATAGCAAATAAAAATCTTTTTGTCAAAATTTTTCTGGAGCGGGTGACGGGAATCGGACCCGTGTTTCGTCCTTGGCAAGGACGCATAATACCATTATACGACACCCGCGTGCGCAGACAGGCCCGCAATGTCTGGTATTTTGTCAAAATTTTCACCTTTTGGCAACTATTGCGCGTTTGGTTGCTCTGTTGTAGCATTAAATTACCCGTGGAAAGCTAAGCGGGAATTAATATTTAAACATACAATATCCATGAAAGCTTATAAAAATGTCTGTTTTTTAGCTGTTTTAGGGCTATTTTTAGGAGTTTTTCTATTTTATGCTCCCAGCGTACGCGCTGTTGAAAACGTGAGCATAACTCCGGCTGGTTTTCATCAATTTGATAACTTGGAAATTTTCAAAAGCCCGTCTGTAGACGAACCTCCGGCCATTGTAGAGGTCATTCAAAAAAATGAAAAATCAAATGCAAGCGATAATTATTTGATCCAAATTGAGGAAAGAACCACTCTTTTGGGGATAAATCAGGAGCCGGCACTATTGTCTGATTTTCAAGCCGGCAACAAAATTAATGTTTCGGGCTGGCTCTTGACCGATTCCAAAACCATAAGAGCGGCTGTGGTTAGAAATTTGGAGGAAAAAGATTATCATCAATCATTTTCCGGCACGATTAAAAAAGTAACTGCCGATGGCTTTACATTGGTTTTAACCAACGGCGATAAGATTTTGGTTAGAACTCCGATTGCGGAGGATGCTCAAGTTACAGTTAAGGGCGTTTTTGACAAGGTTAACGGCGCGGTAAGCAATGTGCTTTCAATTCTTATCAAACCAACTATAGTGCTTCAAGAAAAACCGGCCGAGCCAATAGTTTCTCAACCGGCTCCAACTCCTTCCGCCAGTCCTTCAACATTGTTCAAAAATTTCTTAAAAGTTTTCGGATGGTAATTTTGTGCCGCGGGGCAGAATTTAATATGTGAATAAATGACCATTGAATATTTAAACCCGTTAGCGCTATACTTATAAGCATAGTACTACTATATGAGAAAAGATAGACAAACGGCGCTGAAACTGAGGTTTAGCGGTAAAAGCTATGGTGAAATTAATAAGATTCTTGGCGTACCAAAATCTACACTTTCTGGCTGGCTGTCCAAGATTATTATTTCTGATAAATATCAAGAGCGAATAAAAAAACTCGCTAGTGAAAAATCAACCACAGCTTTAATTAAAAGAAACAAACAACAGACAAAATTTGCCGTCAAGCGGGCCTTAGATATTAGGAAACGAGCTGCAAAGGAACTTATGTCGCTTTCAAAAAATGATTTATTGATTATGGGTATCGCGCTTTATTGGGCTGAAGGATATAAACGCCCTATTATCAGAAATGGACGGGAAGTCACATATCATGCTGTTTCAATCACAAATTCTGATTCTTATTTAATAAAAGTTTTTCTTAAGTTTTTACGAGAATATTGTAATGTGCCAAAAGAGAAAATAAAAGCAAGCATAAGAATTTTTGAACATCAGAATGAATCTCTATTACTGAATTGGTGGCAAAAAGAAACAGGAATCCCCATGTGTAATTTTAAAAAAACGTATTATGGCATAAGCAAATCAAGTATGGGCAAAAGACCATTTAACCGCCTTCCCTATGGTATGATTCAAGTCGTAGTTGCAGACACTGCGCTATTCCACAGAATAATGGGCTATATTGAAAGAATTAAAAAGTTAGTGTAAAATTCTCCTGTTCTTTTTATGCCGCGGTAGCTCAATGGTAGAGCGCATGCCTGAAACTTTTCGGGCACTCTTTTAGTAATAAAAGATGACAAAACTAGGTGAATTCGGGGAAAACTTGCCATAATGGCAAACAATCCCGAGCCAAGCCCCGCCACGGCGGGGAAGGTGTAGAGACTATCCCTTTCGGGAGTACTTCTTTATTTACAAAATAAAGCGGGAAGCGCCTAGCCCCTTTAATTTTAAAGGGTGATGATATAGTCCACATGGAAGAGCATGGCGTTGGCAGTTCGATTCTGCCCCGCGGCACATTTTTTTCAATACAAAATAAAAAGGGCCGCTTAGCGGCCCCGCATTCTATTGCCTAGCGGTAATATTCACCACTGTGGAGAGAAGCTCGAAATGTTCCTGTGTCATTTTTTGCATTGGATCATCACCAATTTGATAACAAACTGCGAAAACCTTTTTTTCTGGCTCTCTCCAAGAGGGAATGCTCAACAAAATTCCGCAATTTTTACTGCAATAATCGTACTTGGGAAAAAGTTGTCGTATAACTTTACCCTTTCCACACTCCGGACACACATCCTCATATATTAAAAATCTCATTTTTATACCTCCCTCAAAAAAGAGCTAAATTTTACCTTATATATATCATATCACATAACTAAATGCCCGTCAACTGTGGACCTATGGGGAATCGAACCCCAAACTCTTCCATGCCATGGAAGCGTAATACCACTTTACTATAGGCCCATCTGCCCTCGGTAGGAATCGAACCTACATCAGCACGCTAGGAGTGTGCTGTTCTGTCCATTGAACTACAAGGGCGTCGGTGATATACTAACTTACATATTATTAAATTTCAAACAAAAATTTTATGTCAGAAAAATCACCGATTGTCAAAATAGTGAAAAAATGTTCACCAGCCGTTATTTCAATCGTTATTGCCAAAAACTTGCCCAATTTGGAAAATTTTCCTGATTTTTTCCCTTTTCTTCCTTTCGGTTTTGACCCCAAGGAACTATATAAACAAATTCCGGCCGAAATGTTTGACGAGCACGGCCGCGTCAAAGTTGGTGGCGGTTCCGGCTTTATTATTTCTTCGGACGGTTTCGTTTTAACCAATAAACACGTGGTCGTTGATCCAAAGGCTGACTATACGGTAGTTATGTGCGAAGGTAAAAAGTTTCACGCCAAGGTGGTGGCGCGCGACCCTATTAATGACGTGGCAGTTTTAAAAATTGAAGGAGAAGATTTTCCTCATATAGAACTCGGCGAATCATCAGACCTGGAATTGGGGCAAACCGTTGTTGCTATAGGCAACGCGCTGGGCCAATTTCAAAATACGGTTTCTACTGGTATTGTTTCCGGTCTTTCACGGCACATCACCGCCCAAGCCGGCGCCAACGGCCAGCAACAAGAACTTCGCGGAGTCATTCAAACCGATGCCGCAATTAATCCGGGTAATTCCGGCGGGCCGTTGGTTGATATAAACGGCAAAGTCATAGGCATTAATTCGGCCGTTGTTTTCGGAGCTCAAAATATAGGGTTCGCCATTCCCATTAACGCCGCCAAGAAAGCATTGGCCGATATTAAAAAATTCGGACGCATCCGCGCTCCGTTTCTTGGTCTGCGCTACATAATGATAGACCCAGTTTTAAAAATGAGACACAATTTGCCAGTTGATTACGGCGCGATGGTTACTCCGGAGGCCACACCGGGCGATTACGGCGTTTTGCCCAATAGTCCTGCCGGTAAAGCCGGAATTTTGGAGCATGATATTATTCTTGAAGTTGACGAGCAAAAAATAACCAAGGAACTGCCGCTTGCCGATTTAATCCAGAAACACGAAGTCGGCGACAAACTTCAATTGAAAATCTTAAGACGCGACCAAGGAGAGATTTCCACAACAGTTGTTTTGGAAGAAATGAAATAAAAACAATCAGGCGCTCAACGGGAATCGGACCCGTGTCATCCCGGCCACAGCGGGAAGCTTTACCATTAAGCTATGAGCGCCGCAGAAGTCCCGCGCTTTAAGCGCGGTATAGTAATCCGAAAAAAATTCTATTTAACCAAAGATACTTCCGCGCCTTCGTTGACCTTTTGGTCAACTTTAACCCCAATCATATCACCCTTTTTCGCCGATGGGATGTTTTCGTGCTCAATCTGCATTGATTCAATTGTCTGTTCAAATTCGTTTTTCCCATCGCTGAATTTAACTTTGTCACCCGCCGACAATTTTCCGGAGAGCTCAATAATGGCAACTCCGATACCGCCGTAATAATGGGTAACCTTTCCTATTTTTTTCATATCAATAGATTTTTATTGGTTTATTAATAATGACCTTTATAGGGCTACTATATCACAGAAGTTTTTTTAATTACAACTTCTTATTTCCAGAAATAATCACCCCCTGCCTATGTGTTTTGTCTTCCAATTCAAACCAATTTTTCATAAATTCTTTTATTGAGACCATTTGGTATCCCTCCATAGCCCCAGGATCCGAAAGAATGAAATTATCTTTAGAAAATCCAATGATAACCGCATAATGTCCCTCGCCAAATCGCGGTTCATATTGATAATTGGCAATAATTGGAATTCCCTTTTTTATCAAATTCTTAACTTCATTCGGAGTAATATATTCCTTTTGATAAGCGCTAAAACCGAGCTTTTTTGCGCCTTCTACTAAATCTTGAGGATTTGTCCCCTTAATTTTGGTGGTTTTAGATAGTTTTGCGAGATATTTTTCCGAAATAGGTCGTCTAAAATACTCTAGGACAATTTTCAAAGCCGCCGGTCCGCAGGTAAATTTTGTTTTTTGCCTGTATGTTCCGATCGGCAACATTGTATATTTTCCTTCCCTTAGTGTCATCTCAAATATAGAAGCAAGAGAATGCGCCCTTAAGTAGCTCATCCCAAAACACATAAGTGACTGCTCCAAATATTCATGCCATACAATAGACATGAGCTCTTTTGTTCTTTGGTAAACGCTCTCAATCCATATTTCTCCTTCAGGTACGTATAAATACCTATAGGTATGACCGCCCATAGTAAAATCTATATCTCCGCTTTTAACACCGGAGCGCAATTTGTCGCCATTTACAAACCAAACGTCAATCCCGTTCAGATTAATAAACTTTTTAATCTTATAACCCAAAAACTTTTTCCCGATTGTTGTACCAAAAAATTTTACTTTCCTAGCGCGAAAATCCTTAATATTTTTAACACGATCTATCCTGTAATTTCTATCTTGCCACTCATATACTCCCATAATGTTTTTCGGAACAAAAATTATTTTATTTTTCATATTTTTGAGATATTAACATTTAACATAAATGATATTACAAGCGCGCCACAATTCCAAATTTAGCTCTTAGAAAACACAAAACCCCTCAAATATTTTGAAGGGTTAATATTTTTATCAGCGCATTAAGCGCACAATTTGGCGTTAAGCTCGTTGATTTCCTGCTGAGCCCCTCGTTCCCGTATTCTCAATTTTACTTTTACTTCCTCCGAAACCCGAGGATTGCACAATCTTTTTTTAATATTTCGGAGTTGCCGCCAGCATTGTTCGCACCTGGCATGAATTTTGACCATTTTTTCCGGCGAATCAAATAATCCAATATCCATTTTTATTCCCCTCCTTATAAAAGATTTATTTCGACGCATAGCTCAAAAGAACACGCTATTTATATCAATTTTCATCATACTTGTCAATCGTCTTTGGTGGTGTTTGCTGGACGAAATCCGAACCCATTTTGAACAAAATCCAGAGGATTTTGCGGATTGAATCCCGCCCAGCGTTTCCGCCCGCCTCCGCTTCGCTACGGCGGCAAGCAAAACAGAAAAATTTTCTTTACATTTTTTTAATCGCGCGCCCCCAAAATCTTTTTCAATTAAGGAAAAGAAAATTTTTCTGTTTTGATATTCCGCCAAAAGCGGAATTGCGGAAACGCTTTCCCACCCCATTCCGCCTTCGGCGGAAAGCAGGCGGGCAAAAATTCCTTCCCCCCAACCCCCTTCCTTTTTGCCCGCCTGCTGGAAACCCCCAGCGATTTTTTCGGGCGGCGGCGGGGCCGAAAGAAAAAGAATAGTCGCCCTTGCCCCAGCCCTCCCGTGCGCGGGCGACAAAAAGGAACTCCCTAAAAATTTGAAAAACATAATTACCTTTTTATAATGTGATTTTTCTCGACTTTTTCAATCAACCCATCTTTCAACCAAATAACTCGGTCAACATATTTTTTATCGTCTTCTTCGTGAGTAACCATCACAATGGTCTGGCCGAGTTCTTTATTCAATTTTCTAAAAAGTTTCAGCACCACCTCTGAAGAAACGCTGTCTAAGTTTGCTGTGGGCTCATCGGCAAAAAGCACTTTCGGTTGATTGACTAAAGCGCGGGCTACCGCGACTCTTTGCTGTTCGCCGCCCGACAATTCATTTGGGTAATGATCAAACCGATCTTCTAATCCAACAACTTCCAAAAGCTCCTTTGCGCGTTTCTTGTATCCATCATGGTCGCCGCCTAACGCAAATGCCGGCAAATAAACATTTTCCAGTGCGGTGAGTTCGGCGATAAGGGCATACTCTTGAAACACATATCCGAGCGATTGCAAACGGAAAAGCGTTTTTTTAGCTTCGGATAATTTCAAAACATCGGCGTTATCTATCAAGATTTTGCCACCTGTTGGCGTATCAATAAGTCCAAGTTGATGCAGGAGCGTTGATTTACCGGAACCACTTCGTCCCATAATGGCAATGAACTCTCCGCTTCTGACTTCAAAGGAAACGCCTTTGAGTGCCTGCGTTGGAACTTTCCCCGGATATATTTTTTTGATGTTTTCTACTTTAATCATAATTTTATGCTCCCCAAATGGCTTTAAGAATATTTTCTTTTGCCGCTCGCCACGAGGGAATTAATCCTGCCACAAAAGCCGCGAGAAGCAAGCTTAAAATATTTTGAATTATCATTTGGCTATTTAGAGCTGGCCTTACCGCTCCCATGGGTAACATAAGCGGGCGAATCGCAAAATACGGCCCAATAACATAAAAGACAAGCAGTATGCCGATGATTATGCCAAAAATTGCATAAAATAGGGCCTGAAAAATATAAGAATAAATGATGATGTTTTGATTGATGCCGATGGCTTTTAAAATGCCGATCTGCCGTCTTTTATTCACTACATTGACATAGATCAAAATAAAAATAGTGATGGCCGCGACCGCTAATCCGATAGCACTGATTATAAGCGTTATCATATTAAAACTTTCTGAAATGCCACCCAGCCCGCCTAAATAATCATTCCACTTTTTCACTTTCAAATTCGGCGCGATTTTCTGAATTTGACCAATGCAGTAATCTTCGGCTTCTGGTTTATCAATTTTTACCAATATCTGCGACGCGTTATTATAAACCGAGAGTATTGATTCCGCTTCTTTAGTGGTAATAAAAGTCATACTGCCATCCACCATATCAAAATTAACTTTGAAAATACCCCTAATGGTGTAATTCCTGACAACTCCGTTAGAAAAAGTCATTTTTAATTTATCCCCGACTCTTGCCCCTCTTAAACTGACGATTTCCTCTCCCGCTCCTCCATAGCCTCCTGCCAAGTCGCTTCCTATCACAATATCGCCGGTACCCAACCCTTCTAAATATCTCCCCTCAATTATTTTGTGTGGTATTTCTGAAATATTTTTTTCGCTTTCTGGATCAACGCCGATAACTTCCATCGGCCGATATATGAACTTTCCATTTTTATTTTTGTCGTAGGCAATAGTAGCAGATAATTTATAGCGCCCCGCTGTAGCCGCAACCCCGGGGATACTTTCAATTTCCCGTCGCAACTCTTCGGCGTGAATAATATAATCCTTCTTTACCGGCTCTTCCTGTGGGTTAATCACAATATTGGAAACAATGTTGATTTTTATCTGATTATTGAGTGTTACAATGATGCCACTCAAAATTGAGGAGATAAACACCAAATTCACGAAAGCGAGCGACATAATAAAAATCATGAGCGCAAGTATCGCCTTATTGCCCTTGGTAATGGATTTAAATCCTAAAAATAACGCTAATTTAAAGTTTCTCAGCATGTTATTTCTTTTTGGTTGAAAGAATTATCTGCTCGCCTTCATTGAGGCCGGAAATAATTTCTATCATTCCGTTTTCGCCTTTCATGCCGGTTTGCACTTCTTTTTCTTTTATCTGGTTGCCTTCCAAAACTTCGACATAAGGATATAATCGCGAGTCGGTGGGTTCTTTGCCCCGCTTCTCTTTTATGGCGTTAAGAGGGATATAAAGCGCGTTTTCTTTTGAGGCGGTCTTGACCCAAATGTTGGCAGTCATGCCGGACCTAATCCGCTTATCTTCTTTGTCAAAAAATACGGTTGTTTTGTAATAGATAGCGCCGCCCTTCACGGTTTCGGCGGGGTCAATTTTCACGATTTTGCCAGCCCATTCTACGTTAGCATCAAAAG
>JAHJZO010000012.1 GCA_018826255.1 Patescibacteria group bacterium
AAAATTTAAAAGTAAATTTAGATAATGCTTTAAGAATTGTTAAACAGAATGTTACTTTGCCGATTTTAAATAATTTTTTACTTTCCACCGACAAAGGGAGATTAAGAATTTCTTCAACTGATTTAGAAATAGGTTTTACTTCCTGGGTGTCTTCAAAAGTTTTAAAAGACGGTAGTATTACCGTGCCCGCTCAACTTTTGAGTCAATTCATTGGTAACCTTCCAAATAAAAACGTTAATTTAGAAGTAAAAGATCAAAAATTACACATAACGTGCGATAATATTAAGGCGGCTATCAGTGGCTTAAATCCGGATGATTTTCCGATTATTCCTAAAATTAAAAACACTTTTAATTTAACAATTAATTCAAAGGTATTAAAAGAATCTTTAAGTAGCGTTGTTAATTCTGCCGCTCTTTCAAGCGCCAGGCCGGAAATATCGAGCGTTTATTTGAAAATTGAGCCGGACTGTATAAAATTTATATCAACAGATGGTTTTCGATTGGCACACAAAACATTATTATTATCTTCTGAGTATCTTAAAGATAAAATAAAAGTTGATTTTTCAAAATCTCAAAATATAATTATTCCATTAAGGACAATAGGTGAAGTTTTGAGAATTTTAGGAGATAAAAACATTGAAGTCAAAATAAACACCGACCAAAACCAGATTTTATTTGATTTCGGGGATATTCATTTAATCTCAAGATTGATAGAGGGAAATTATCCTGATTATGAAGCTATTATTCCTAAATCATCAGAAACTAAATGTTTTATTTCCAAAAATAGTTTAGAAGAAGCAGTGAGATTGTCGGGGTGTTTTTCCTCGAGATTAAATGACGTGATTTTAAAAACAATAAGCGATAAATCTTATCTTGAGGTTTTTTCTAATAATAGCGAAATTGGCAACCACAAAACCAGTATTAATTCCGAGATTCAAGGCGGTGATATTGATATAACTTTTAATTGGAGATATCTTTTGGATGGCTTAAAAAATACCCGTGATGACGAAATTATTTTAGAATTTAATGGCGACCAAAAACCGGCGGTTATAAAATCAACTCAGGGTATTGATTTCTTTTATATTTTAATGCCGATTAAAAGCACTTAATTATCGTACTCTTTTGGCAGATAATTATAGGGACCGCCACTGTAATTATTTTTCAACCAATTTTGAAGTGACTCTTCCCAGTTTTTAAATTGGGAGTCGCTTTCCGGATAATCCGGTGGCGGTCCCTGGGGGTTATTTTTGTCGAGCCAATATAAAATTTCATGTATTTCGGTGAAAAGTTTATCTTGAATTAAATCGGGAGGAGTTTTATCCGTTGCCAGAAGTCCATTATTTTTATTAACCTTTAAATTTACTGTTATTTGATATTGCCCATTAAGGATTGGTTTGTCGGTTAATATAGATTCTGGTTTGGTAAAATTTTCCATTATTGTTCCTTCCAGCGCTTTTTTCATAAAATCATTCCAAATAGGACCGGCAGCTCCGGAACCGCTTTTGTCTACCGGTGTATTATCATTATTACCAGTCCAAACCCCCACAACTAATGATGGCGTGTAACCAATGGTCCAAGCGTCTCGCGATTTGGTTTCATCACCCGGGTCCTGGGTGGTGCCGGTTTTAACTGCCGCCGGTCTATCACCCAATGAAAGCGTGCTATATAAACCAAACATTGGCGCCCTGGCATTATTATCGGACAAGATTTCATTAATTTCTCTCGCCACCTGTTCCTTCATAACCTTTTGACCCTTATCTTTATATTCCTCCAATACTTGCCCATTACTATTTTCTATTTTTAATATACCGGTCGGTTCTCTTTTAATTCCTTCTTGGCCAAAAACACTATAAGCAGAAGTCATATCCAATAATTTAACTTCCGCAGCTCCCAAAACCAAAGAGAGCCCATAACGGGAGCGGTCTTTTAAAGTGGTAATACCCAAACTTTCCGCGGTATCTATAGAATTATTTATACCGGCAAGATATAAAACTTTAACAGATGGAATATTTAACGAATTAGCCAGGGCTTGTTTTATAGTAACCGGACCTCTCACTTTACCGTCGTAATTTTTTGGTTTATAACATGTTCTTGGGTCAATATTCGGGCCGGCAACACCATCCCAAGAACATTGTGGATTAAATTCTGTTGAAACATCCCAAATTATAGTGTTGGGAGTATAACCATTATTTATTGCCGTGGCATAAACAAATGGCTTAAAAGCAGATCCCGGCTGTCTTAATCTTGTGGCAACATTAACATTTGGTTCAAATTGGCAATTTTTTCCCGGTTCGCAACCATCGGGCTCTGGGTCGCCAAAATAATTTTTTGAACCCACCATTGCTAAAATTTGTCCGGTTTTAGGATCAATGGCTACTAAAGCGGCATTTTTAACATTAAATACTTCATTGCGCTTAGCCCCTTCTTCTACTGATTTTTCGGCTATTTTTTGCAAATCGAAATTAAGAGTGGTTGTAATTTTGAGCCCGCCCTTTTCCACTGTATCTTCCCCATACTTTTCGGTTAAATAATCGCGGACGAACATTACAAAATGAGGGGCGGAAATATTGGTTTTTTGGCTGACAAAATTTACAATTGTTTTTAATGAGTCATTATATTCATCGTCAGAAATATATTTTAATTCATGCATGCGACCCAAGATATAATTGGCGCGCGATTTCAATTCTTCTCCGTGACTTCCATATGGCGAATAATAAGAAGTGGCCCTTGGTAATGAAGTTAAATAAGCGGCTTCAGCGGCGGTTAAGTCCTTGGCGCGCTTATTGAAATATGTTTGTGCCGCCGCTTCAATTCCATAAGAGTTGGAGCCGTAGGGAATTTGATTTAAATAAAAATTAAGAATTTCGTCTTTTGAGTATCTTCTTTCAAGGGCGATTGCCAATATAGCTTCCTTAATTTTTCTGCTGAAAGTTCGTTCGGGGGTCAGGTAGGCGTTTTTTATAAGTTGCTGCGTAATACTTGAGCCGCCTTCAAGTAGCGCCCCTCCCTTTATATCAGCCCAAACTGCCCGGAGAATTCCCCGGACATTAATACCAGGATGATTATAGAACTCAACATCTTCAGCTACAATTGTCGCGTCTTTGATGATCTTTGGAATTTCATCAAAGGGAATAATTGTGCGTTTTTCTTCGCCATGAATTTCATAAAGAAGATTTTCATTATCGCGGTCGTATATTTTTGTTGATTGAATAATTTTTCTATCCTGCCAATTATTGGGATTGGGCAGCTGACGGCTATAGTAGAAAAAAGTTAAAATAAATAAAACAACAAAAACAAAGAAGGTGAGAATACCCCAAAAGACAAGTCGCGATAGTAGGCGGTGTTGTTTTTTCATATCTATTTTATACAATAAAAATCACCAGTTTGGCAAAAACAAAATAATTTGATATTGTCTAAGTATGAAAATTTCTACCGATAAGAAAAAAATAGAAGAATTATTGTCCCGAGGAGTCGAGGAAATTATTGAAAAAGACCAATTCGTAAAAGAATTGAAGGACGGAAAACAGCTTCGAATTAAATTAGGAATAGACCCAACTAGCCCCAATATTCATATCGGACGATCAATTCCCTTGTTTAAATTAAGAGATTTTCAAGAACTGGGGCATAAGATTATTTTAATAATCGGAGATTTTACGGGTGTTATTGGCGACACTTCCGATAAAGAAAGTGAGCGGCCGATGATGGCTGAAAATCAAGTAAAACAGAATATGAAAAATTATGTTGAGCAGGCCGGGAAAATTATTGATATTGAAAAATGCGAGGTTCATTACAATAGTGAATGGCTCACTAAATTGGGTTATTACGAAATTGGAGAGCAGGCTGATGTTTTTTCCTTAAATGGATTTATATCAAGAGAAAATATAAAAAAACGACTGGATGAGGGGAGAAGGGTTTCTCTTAGAGAGTTATTATATCCGCTTATGCAAGGATATGATTCAGTCGCAATTAAGGCAGATGTGGAAATCGGAGGGACAGATCAAAGATTTAATTTATTAGCAGGCAGAGAACTGCAAAGACATTATGGCCAAAAACCTCAAAATATAATCACCAATCCTTTGATTGAGGGGCTTGACGGAAGGAAAATGAGCTCAAGTTGGGGTAATACAATAAATTTATTGGATTCTGCCGGAGAAATGTACGGAAAAATAATGTCTTTAAAAGACGAATTAATAACCAAGTATTTTATTTTGGCGACTAGAGTTAGTTTGGATAAAATTGAGGAATATGAAAAAGAAATTGGGACGGGAGGAAATCCTCGAGACTATAAAATGAAATTGGCTTTTGAAATAGTTAAAATTTACCATGGCGAGAAAAAAGCGAAAGAAGCGGCAGGGGAGTTTGAAAGAGTGTTTACCAAGAAAGAATTACCTGATGATATTATAGCCGTTTTATTAACGGAGGGTTCATATGACATTATTGACCTACTATTAAAAACAGCGCTCGTGAAATCAAAGAGTGAAGCGCGACGGCTGGTTTTAGAGCGCGCCGTTAAAATAGATGGAGTAATGATTGAAGACCCGCAAGCGAAAATAGAAATTATTTCAGGATTGGTGATACAGGTCGGTAAAAGGCGCTTTGCGCGAATTAAGGCAAAATAAATAAACCCCCGCGACGCAGGGGTTTATTTATTATATCTCCTCCTCTTCCGTTTCTGTTTCCTTAATTCCATCTTCAGATTCGGTTTCATCGAAACCCAATTCCCTTGAATTTTTTGGCATTAAAATTTCATCTTCTTCACCCGTACCCATTTCAGGGACCTCGGGATCAGGATCTATTAATTCATCGTCTTCTATAACCATATGTTTATTGGTTAATGAATAATTTAGGGCTAGTATAACAAGCCGTCAAGGCGATGGCAAGAGCGTCACTAGTGTCGTCTAGCGCGGGCTTTTCCTCAATTTTTAATATTCTACAAACCATTTGCCTAACCTGTTCTTTTTCCGCTCGGCCGTATCCCGTGACGGCGAGTTTAATTTCAAGTGGCGTAAAGTCAAAAATTTTAATATTGGCGCTGTTAGCATTATTAATAATAACTCCGCGAGCTTCAGCGACATTAATAACGGTTTTCGCGTTTTTTGTAAAAAATATCTTTTCAATCGCCAAAGCTTCCGGATTATATTTCGCAATCAAACCGGAAATAAAAGTGGAAATTTCACCCAATCGTTCTTTTTGCTCTTTACTTTTTACTTCCAAACAACCATAAGTTAGTAAGTCCAGATTATCAGCGTCTTTTTTTTCAATAATCGCGTAGCCGATTCTTGTTGTGCCCGGGTCAATTCCCAATATTATCATAAATTTCACTTACTTCCTGCTGGTCGTCCAGTGTCTCACAAAGGGACTCCAGTTCTTTTTTAATATTTTCATCTTCTATTTTTATAGGACTATTGGCAATCCAGTCGGCGCCCTCGCGGCGAAACATCCATTGGATTGAGTTTAGTTCCGCGAATTTAGTGTTGTGGTCCAATAAAATTTTTTTAATTTCCGCCAGTGTTCTATTTTTATTATCGGTAACGGCGGTAATTAAAAAAACCGAACCACCGGCGCCGAAGGCGCCGTAAGCGACCTCTTCAAGAGCCATGCCGCCAATTTCTCCCGTGCCTCGCTTTATGGCACGTTCAATATTTTCTTTGGGGACATTAACCTCGCGGGCGTTTTCAATCATCGTCCGCAGATTCGGATTTTTATCGGGGTCGCCGCCTTTTCTGGCGGCGATGGTTATAAGTGAAGTGATCTTAGAAAAAACCTTGGACCTTTTAGCGTCCGTTAAGGCCTTTTTATGTTTAATTGTCGACCACTTAGAGTGTCCACTCATATTTTTTATAATAAATTCTGGTTTTCCGGGGGGAGTTGGAGGCCCATATGCTCATAGGCGAGTTTGGTGGCGATGCGGCCGCGGGCGGTACGCTGCAAGAAGCCGATTTGAAGAAGATACGGTTCGTGGACATCTTCTATAGTGCCTATTTCTTCCGAAGTGGCGGCGGCGAGCGCTTGGAGACCAACCGGTCCTCCGTTAAATTTCTTAATAATTGCCTCAATCAAGCGCCGGTCGGTTGACTCAAGGCCAAGTTTATCAACTTCCAAGAGCGCCAGTGCCTTTTGGGTGATATTTTTATTTATTATTCCATCTCCTTCAACTTCAGCGTAATCGCGCACTCTTTTAAGTAGGCGGTTGGCTACGCGAGGAGTATATCTTGAAGAAGCGGCAATTTGTTGCAAGGCGCCGGGTTCCGCTTGGAGATTCATTAACGACGCGGACCTTTTTAAGATGTTTTCAATATCTTCCAAAGTATAAAAATCCAGTCGGAAAGTAACGCCGAATCTGGAACGGAGCGGATTGGTTAACAAGCCGACACGGGTGGTTGCCGCGATTAGTGAAAATGGAGGCAAATCTAATTGAAGGGTTCTCGCAGAGGGGCCTTTTCCTATAATAATATGAAGCATGCGGTTCTCCATTGCCGGATAGAGGATTTCTTCAACCGTTTTATTGAGCCGGTGAGCTTCATCAATAAATAATATGTCGCCGCTGTTGAGGTTGGTTAAAATAGATGCCAAATCGCCGACTTTCTCAATTGCCGGCCCGGATGTTATTCTTATATTCGCGCCCATTTCTCTGGCCACTATATAAGCCAAAGTGGTCTTACCCAAGCCGGCCGGGCCATATAAAAGCAGGTGGTCAATCGGTTCGGAGCGTTTTTTCGCGGCTTCCAGAAGGATTTTCAGGTTGGTTTTAACCTTATTTTGGCCGATGTACTCATCCCAGACGCGAGGACGCAGCGCTTGGTCAAGTGTCTTATCCTCTGGTTTTAGTTTTGGAGTTGTGGTGTCTAAATCATTCATTTGACAAAAATGTTTATTTCTAGTATAATTAGGAAGACTTTGAGAACAAAGTCGTTCTTAATAACCTCGAGGCAATAAAGGTCTTTACACACTATTTGGCCTTTTCGGGGACTTTACTTGCTTGGGTGGCCCGGTTCCGACTGGGTTATTACACAAATTGGCCCTATCCCTTCAAGCCTGCTTGAAGGACTATTGCCTCGAGATTATTAAGAACGAAAACTACCGAGAATTCTCTCCGCCTCCTCAATGGTAGTGATGCCATTGAGGATTTTTATAACCGCATCCTGTGTCATGGTAATCATTCCTGATTTTAGAGCTACCTCTTTTAATTCCGCTTCGGTAGGCGATTTCAAAATCATTTTTTCGATCTCGTTGGAAATTTCAAATAATTCCAACACCGCGATCCGGCCCAAATAGCCTTCATGGCAATCTTTACAACCTTGTGGTTCCAGAATTTGTGATTTTTCATCCAATTTATTTTTCAATTCGGCTCTTGGTGGTAAATTTGTGATTAATTTTTTAAAGTTTTGTAATTCTTTTTCGGTTATTAATCTTTTTTTAGCGCACGCCGGACAAATTTTTCTTAGAAGCCGCTGAGCCATTATTAAATTAATAGCGGGCGCGATAATCGGCGTTTTGATTCCCAAATCTATTAAGCGGGGGATGGCGCCAATGGCGTCGTTGGTGTGTAGGGTTGATAAACCAAGATGTCCCGTCAAGGCGGCATGCATGGCGATTTCCGCGGTTTCATAATCGCGAATTTCTCCGACAAGAATAACGTCCGGGTCCTGGCGGACGATTGATCTTAAACCGTTTTCAAAGGTATAACCCTTTTCCGGTTCAATTTGTGTTTGTGAAATCCCATCAATATGATATTCAACAGGATCCTCAATGGTGATGATTTTAACATCGGGAGTGAGAATTTTTTTAATAAAAGCGTAAAGAGTCGTGGTCTTTCCGGAACCGGTCGGACCGGTAGAAAGAATCATTCCGGTTGGTCTTTGTAATTCTTGATTAATTATTGCCAAATCATCTTCTCTTATCCCTAAATCTTGAAGATTTATTTTTACCGCGCGCGGGTCTAAAACCCTCATCACAATATTTTCACCGTAAGCGCCGGGCAATACAGAGGTTCTTATTTCAATAGCTTCGCCGCCACTGGTTATGCCAAATCTTCCGTCCTGAGCCTTTTCATGGATATTCAACTTCAATCCCGACAATAATTTAATTCTATCGAGAGCCAAAAAATAAGTTGCCGAAGGAACATCGACAATATCTTTTAAAATTCCATCAAGACGAAGCCGGATGCGGACGTTATTTTTTTCCGGTTCAAAATGAATGTCCGATGCCCTTAGAATCAACGCCCCTGCCAAAACCGCTTCAACTATTTGAGACGCTTTAGCCCCAAATAATTCTTCCAAAGCTTTTTTTAATGTTTCAACGCTGGTGATTTTTTTCTGCAATTCTGTTAAGGCGATAATTGATATGTCGATTTGACCGGTTATTTCTTTTATTGTTTCCAGAGATGAATATTGGGATAGCGCTTTTTTCAAGCTGCTTTTCGAAATAATAAAAATCTTCACTTTATAACCCGATTTTTGCAAATCCGAAACCAGCAACTGTGTTTCCTTGTTATTAGGATTCAAAACACCAAGATGCAGGAGTTTATATTCTTCATTAATAGCGGTGGCGTTGGCCTTCACCGCCTTTTCTTCCGGTATTAATTTTATCGCGTCGCTTTCAATTGGGATAAAAGACAAATCAATATAGGAGAGATTGGTTTCTTTTGCCAAAAGTTTCGCTCGCTTCTCTTCTTCCTCGCGACGGACTTTAGTCAAAAGCTCTTTTTGTTTTTTTTCTCCCTTAAAATCCATATTTCAACATTTACTTAATTGTCCGATTTAATCGCTTAATTTACAAGAATGTTTGTCCCCATGATTTATCCCAATAAGTGAACATACCGTTATTAAATATATAGCGTCAATCTTTTCTGTGGATAAGCTGTTGAGAATAACTGCGTAATAATTTTCTAAATTCAAATTACACATGTAATGCCGATCGGTTCTAAACACGTAATTCAATTTGACAAGCGGATTATTTGAAATGTAAGAATGGAATAATCCGAAATGCCGTTATTCAACCGATCGGTTCTATAACTGCATTTTGGGTTTTTTCTTGCGCGTAGCGCTTTTGTCTATTTTGTTCTATAATAAGAGCGTAATAGAAAACTATAAATTAAAATAAAACAATGGATTTTCAACAACCCAATCAACAACCAATCAGTCCACAACCTGAACCAAACATTCAATCAACTCCTCCTGTATTTACTCAACCGCCAAAAAATACAATGAACAAATTAAGTAAAGTTTTAGGTGTGTTTTTAATCGTTATTTCTGTGATTGGTATAGGGGTTACTTTTTTTATCTCAAAAACTGATGAGTTAAACTGGATAGAATTTATTCTGCCAATACTCACAGCTCTTTTTCTGGTTCTACCATCCGGAATCTTTTATTTTAGAAGAGGAAATGTTCAATTGTTCGGCGCCACAAAAGTTGCCTTATGGTTTCATATCATCTCGGTTATTTTAATTATTTTAGGTTCCTTGCCTATCGTGGGTTGTATAATTAGGTTAGCGTGCCTTGGTTTAGGGGCGCCCATATTATTTGTTATTTTTACTGTTCCTGCTGCTGTTATATATTGTCTCGGATCGGTAATTTTGTTATGTGACTATATTTATTTGAGATTTAAAAAATAACTCAACCCCTAGTTCAAAAAGTGCCGTTTAATTTGCGATCGCAAGAAAAGCATCACTTTTTAATTTTGGGTTTATTTGCTACGATTTAGATGTAAAAATAATATGCCGATAACCGAAATAACCACCAATTCGTCGCAAGAAACCAAAAAGGTTGGCATGGAGCTGGCCGCGGCTATAAAGAAGGATCGCGTGAATCCAAGGCGCGCGTTAGTAGTCGCCCTTGAAGGCGATTTGGGCTCGGGAAAAACAACTTTTATTCAAGGACTAGCCACGGGACTTGGTATTAAAGAAAATGTTTTAAGCCCGACATTTGTCATCCAAAAAGATTTTCCATTGTCGCTGAAGAATTATAAAAATTTTTATCATATTGACGCTTATCGGCTGAAAAATCCGAAAGAACTTTTAGAATTAGGGTTTAAAGATCTAATTAGAAATCCGGAAAATCTGATTGTTATTGAATGGGCTGACAAAGTTAAAAAAATATTACCAAAAGAAATTTTAAAAATAAAATTTACTAATTTGGAAAAAAACAAAAGAAAAATTATAATTTATTCTTGAACACTTTCATGTTTGTTCTCATAGCGGGTTATG
>JAHJZO010000001.1 GCA_018826255.1 Patescibacteria group bacterium
CCAGCCACTTTATGGCGTTAAATACGTAGCTGGGGTTGGCCCAGCGGGGTTCGCCTTTTACGCTGCAAAATTCGCAATTCATCCGACAACCGCGAACGCGGCCAATCGGATAAATCTTGATCTTTCGCGCGTGGCGAATCAGGCCGAAATCCGGAAAAGGCAGATCATTTAGATCCGGCAGTTCAAGTCTTGATGGAGAATTAATCTTTACTTCGTTTCCATCCCAAAAAGAAATTCCCGGGATGTCGGCGAATTCCCTTTCACCTTTCAAAGCGGCCAGAATATCCCGAATGGCTATTTCACCTTCACCGCGAACCACAACATCAAAGTCGCGGCGCAGAACCTCTCCGGGAAGAAAATAAGCATGCCAGCCACCGGCGATGTTGAACGCGCCCTGCTCACGATAAAACCTGGATAATTCAAAAACACGGTCCATTGTAGAAGTAAGACCGCAATAGAAACCGACTACCGTAGCCGGATTTTTTTCCTGCAATTTCCGGTGGTCGGGCAAATTATTTTTATCTCGCGGTCCGCGATAATTATTCTCGTCAATAATCTCTACTCTCCAGCCCCAAATTTTACTGGCGGCCGTAGCAATATTCACTAAACCGAGAGAAGTGATTCTACTCCCGGTAAAAATATTCACTTCCGGATAAGCTGGCGCGATAAATCGCACCAATGGCCAAAAATTGCCGCCTGACAATTTCAATTTCATTTTTTACCTCCTGTTTTTTAATTTCTGATTGAAAGTTTAAAAGAACCATCTGCTTTAGGCATATCATTAATTAATTTAAAAAGCTATCCTTTTTCAACTGGCAGAGAGAGAGGGGTTCGGCTCCGACTCTCGGCTCGCCGCCGCTCGCCTCGGTCTAGCCGCCGCCTCGCGGTTTCGCCTGCTGGCGAAACATCGCTCCGGCGTTCGAATCCCTCTTTTTCCCAATACAGGACAAAAACCTGACGCAGGTCAGGTTTTTGTCCTGGCGGTGTTTTTTGGACGAAGTTCGAACTTTTTTTGACGAAAATCCTGATTTTGAATTCTGAAATCCAATCGCTCGGGCGGGCAAAAAGGAAGGGAGTTGGGGGGGGAAGGAATTTTTGCCCGCCCTCGCTTCTTGCCCCGTAGCGTCCCGCCACAGCGGGACTGCTTCCGGGGTTCCGCCACCGCCGAATTTCGTATCCGCCTTTGGCGGATGCGCCGCTAAGAAAAAGGATGTTGTGCTTGCCTGTATCATTAAACTAGGAAGAGATATGATTTAGATGGAGACGATCTTGCTTGACTTAGCATTGAGCTACCGGCGGGGAATATCGCTCCAGCTCTCTTCCATTCGCCTATGACTGGTTACGCCATCGAGCGTGCGAATACAAACAGGCTTGCGATTGGATTCTTTCTTCTCTTTTCTCTTCTTTCTTTGACAATTATAAATCTAAAGAAAATCATATGCAAACCCAATCAATCGGCGTTGATGTGGGAAAGACAGAGCTGGTCGCATCCATTAGGGACTCTAATGGCAATTCGGCGATGCCAGCTCTCTTTCCCAATTCAAGTGTAGGATTTAAAAAGTTTCTTGTCTATCTCAATACCAACAATATCTCATCCGATGATCCAATACTTTTTGAATCAACCGGACCATATCACTGGCAAGCGTGCAGAACGCTTGCTGACGAAGGATTTTTTGTGAAAGTGGCTAATCCTCTACACACTAAACAAATCGCCAGATTATCAATTAGAAAAAGGAAAACAGACAAAGTTGATTCTCAAAATCTGGCATTTCTTGCTTCCCAGAATTACGGCTATCGTTTTGTTGAAACAGAAGAAATGGCAAAAAAGAAAGCGCTCATTCGCCACTACTGGAAAATTCGACAATCAGCAACCGATCACTTACGGCATGATCAATACATGAAAGAATACCGAGGAATCAATGATGAATCAATATCGAAATATATGATTAAATATTGTGAGAAATTAAAGAAAATCATTGTTAAACAATGGGATAAAGGCAATGATGTGAAATATCTAGACAGCATTCCGGGCATTACGCCGTTTCTTGCCGCCACACTTCTCTCAGAGCTTTTGCCACTAGAGAGATTCAAAACAATTGACCAAATTGTTGCCTTTTCAGGCCTTGATCCGTCAGTCCGACAAACTGGAGGAAAGGCTGGACATCATGGTCATATTTCCAAAAGAGGCTCGCCAACTCTGCGAGAAGCTCTGTTTTTAGCGGCCTTCGGTTCATTTCAAAGAGAACCGATGAAATCCATTTATGTTCGCTACAAAGCAAGAGGACTGCATCACAATACTATTCTCTGTATTCTGGGCAGGAAGATTCTGCGCATTGCCGTATCACTACTTAAAAAGAGGAGGGTGTTTGACCCGACGAAGTTATCAACAGATGATGATTTGACGGGGACATAACTGGTCCCCACCCACCCGTTCGCGCGCAACATCAAGGAACTCCCTAAAATGAATAATCCCATTTTGGGATTATACCACATTAGGATATATACTACAAACAGTATGAGTAAGTCAGTTTATACAAAAGATTATAAAGAAATCATAAATCGCTTAAAACAGGCGAGAATTGAAATTGGCCTTTCTCAACAAGCCGTAGCCGATAAACTGGGGAAACCGCAGTCTTATATTTCAAAAATTGAATCAGGAGAAAGACGACTTGATGTCGCAGAAATGAAGAAATTTTCTGAAATATATAGAAAATCTGTTGATTATTTTCTAAAATAATAATATGTCAAACAAATTTGTCGTTGCCAAAAAAGATATTGTGACCTCTCAAGAAATCATGGTTGAGAAGGGTGATATTGGTGTTATAAAATCTGAAGATAAAAGCCACGCGTCTGTCTTTTTTATTCGGATTTGGAAGCAAGTAGAATTAAATACAAAAGATTTTGAAGTTGTAAATGTTAAAAAAATAGGAGACGGATTTTCTAAAAAAATTTGTAATGTTTGTCATAAACTCAAAAAAACTAAGGAATTTGCCAAGAATCAGAACGCAAAAAACAATAGGTCAGTAAGACGACCGTCATGTAAGGACTGCAGAATAAAAATGGAGGGAGTTGGTGTGTCTAGAACTGATAGAATTAGATGGCTTAAAGAAAAGCCATCTAATGAGCCCTTTGAATGTCCTGTTTGTAAGAAAAGGACTATAGCTGGAGTAACAAGTAAGATGGTTCTTGAACACGATCATCGCACCGGAAAACCGGGTGGCTGGATTTGTGATAGTTGTAATACTGGACTAGGACGTTTTAAGGATGATATCGAGTTGCTAAAAAGCGCGATAAAATTCCTCAAGAAAAACTATTAAAGATTGAAGTGTTTTAGTCTTTTCTTTGTAAGCTCAACATATTCTTTTGATATATCACATCCAATATAGTGGCGTTTGTTTATCGCGGCCATTTTACAAGTTGTTCCAGAACCACACATAGGATCAAAAACAACGTCTCCTGCGACAGTCCATGAAAGTATATGATCTACTGCTAATTTTGCCCCGTCTTGCGGAGTTCTTCCACAATATTGACATGAAAAACCATCTCTTCTTAATACTAAAAATCGTAGTTTAAACGGAGTGGTTCTATGAGGATTTTTAAAATCCTCTAAAGCTATATCCGCAACATTATTTCTAAAATAAGTTCCCCTGTA
>JAHJZO010000013.1 GCA_018826255.1 Patescibacteria group bacterium
AGCCCCTGCGATGTAAACGCAGTGCTCTGCCGTTGAGCTAACCACCCAATATTAACAGACGAGACGCTTTTCCGGGGAATTTCTTAACGCTCGCTAAAGCTCTCTAAAATTCCCATGAAAGTCGCACCGCGACTTTCATCCACTTCGCTAAAAGCCCCTTCTGTGCGAGTGCCTGGACTCGAACCAGGAACCGCGGAGGTATAAGCTCCGTGCTCTAACCAGTTGAGCTACACTCGCATAAATACACTTTTTAAGCAGCTGCCATTATTGTTTCAAATTCGTCGCGTTCAATTGTTTCTTTTTCAATCAAGCGTTCGGCAATTTTCTTAAGTTTTTTCCGCCGCTGGGAAATGACTTTCTTCGCCGTTTCATAAGCGACCAAAATAAAATTCTTTATTTCTTTATCAATAAGTTCGGCAACTGATTCGGAATAATTTTTGTCGTTTCCGAAGTCGCGACCCAAAAATACCATCTCTTCTTTTTCGCCCAAAGCGATAGGACCGAATTTTTCCGACATTCCAAATTCTGTGACAAGGCGCCTCGCTAAAGCAGTCGCCTTTATCAAATCATCCGAAGCTCCAGTGGTTAAATCCTTAAACACAATTTTTTCCGCCGCGTAGCCGCCTAACAAAACCGCTAAATCGGTTAAAAATTCATTTTTAGAATGAAGATGGCGGTCTTCAAGAGGAAGTTTCAGAGTATAGCCCGCCGCCCGTCCGCGCGAAACAATTGAAATTTTATGAACCGGGTCGGAATAAGGCAAGACGCCGGCGATTAAAGCGTGTCCGGCTTCGTGATATGAAGCGATTTCTTTTTCTTTTTGGGAAAGAAGGTGACTTCTGCGTTCCGGCCCGAGTAAAACTTTTTCAATCGAATGATATAGGGTTTCTTGGTCAACTATTTTTTTATTCTGTCGGGCGGTTGAAATCGCTCCTTCATTTATAACATTGGCTAAATCGGCCCCGGAAAATCCCGGAGTTCTTTCTGCAATTCTTCTCAAATCAATGTCCGGAGCCAGCGGTTTGCCGATAGAGTGAATTTTCAAAATCGCCTCGCGATCATTGATGTCGGGAATATCAAGCGCGATCCGCCGGTCGAAACGCCCCGGTCTTAAAAGCGCGGGGTCTAAAATATCGGGCCTGTTAGTGGCCGAAATAATAATCACATTGGTGTCGCGGTCAAACCCGTCCATTTCAACTAAAATCTGGTTGAGTGTTTGTTCGCGTTCGTCATGGCCGCCGCCAAGTCCTGCCCCTCTCTGCCTGCCGACCGCGTCTATTTCATCAACAAAAATAATTGAAGGTGCGAATTTTTTCGCCATGTTGAATAAATCACGGACTCTTGAAGCGCCAACGCCGACAAACATCTCAACAAATTCCGAGCCGGAAATATAAAAGAAAGGGACATTGGCTTCACCGGCCACCGCCCGCGCCAAAAGAGTTTTACCGGTTCCCGGCGCTCCGACAAGCAAGACTCCGCGCGGAATCCGAGCCCCTATGTCCAAAAACTTTTTGGGATTTTTCAAAAAATCAACCACCTCAATGAGTTCCTCTTTGGCTTCGTTGGCGCCGGCGACATCGGAAAACATTATTTTTTTCTTGCCGTCAAACGGTCCAAAAAGTTTGGCTTGGGACTTGCCGAAGCCAAAGGCTGAAGTGTTAGCCCTATTCGCCTGCCGCATCATGTACCAGACCAAAAGTCCGATCAAAAGAAAAGGCAAGATTATCGGAAGGACGGTGCCGACCCAAAATATCACCCCTACATTTTGTTCAATCCGCATATCAACGGCATTTAATTTTTCGCTGTCTACGCCGTAATTTTTCAAGGTCCCCGAAAGAGAACTCCCAATTTCTTTTTTAGCGACGTAGATACTGTCGTCTTTCAATATTACGTCCAAATCATCGTTTTTAACGACGATTTTTGAAACATCTCCGCTATTGATTTTAGAAACTAATTCGGAAAGAGTCAGGGTTTTGGGATCTTCAAAAGCTGAATTAAGATAAGCGAAAATAAGCGCGATTAAAAGCAAGACGCTTAAAGCGATAAAAATCTGATTTATAAATTTTTTGTAATTGAATTTGATTGTTTTCATAATAATTGTTTTAGGACTTTAACATAAAAAAGCACCCCTGTCCATTCTGGACAGGGGTTTGTTAGGGGTTAGGTTAGGAGTTAACTATTGTAAGGTCATGACAGCATCTGTGGCCATGATTTTGCTTGGGGCGGAGACTGTGGGTTTCTGACCGGCAAATTCGGCAACCAGCCCCCGGCGAAGAATCGCGTGCAGAATGCGAATCCGGCGGAATGTGTCCTCTGGCAATCTCTTTACGAGATTAAGTCGTTCCTGGCTCAAGGAATCAATGGAGGTAAAAACCACTGCCTTCCTTATCTCCTCCATAATCCTGGAGAAGTGCCCGACCGCCGCTACAACCTGAATCGCCTTCCCATCGCTTTCTGCGATAAGAGTCCCGCCCGGCAAAAACTTCTCTCCATCTTTCAGATCCGAGACGTTAAGAAAAAATTTGCCCGGTCTCCTGGCGAGGAGTTGGACGATCGAGATTGTTGCTTGGCTTTTCATCTCGGCAACGGCGTTATGGTATCGATCGTGCGCGGCTTTGGCCGCCTTGGAAGCTCCGTCGGAAAGCCCTTCGGCGATTTGGAGAGCAAAATCCTTCCCGCCGACAATCTTATACGAGTCTCCGTACACTTTCACGACGATATCGTACTTTGGCTCATTTGTCGGTTCGAGAATTCCAGCCCTGATGAGCCCCGGTAACCGGGATTTCCCGCCTCCCTTGATGGTTTCCGTTACTGCCTTTTTATCGGCAGGCAGAGTAGAGACCATTGCCAGCGCATATGCCTGGCGAGCGGCGGTCAGGAGGGGCCCCATGTCGGCATTGAGGTGCGAAAGCACCTCGTCTTCCAGTTTCCGCAGTTCATCCGACCGGATGAGCCACTCTTCGATGGTCGCTCCATGGATCTCGCGAACCCGGCCGACAAGATCAGCCATGTGCCCAGGGATAGTCGCCAAATACTGGCGAACATCCTCGGCGACCCGGTTAATCTCTTCTCTTTTGGCCGTAGGACGAACCTGCTTGATTTTGGGAACGGTGATATCGATGATTTTGACTGCTGTTGGAGTTTTTTTTGTCTTTAACTTCCCCGCTCCATCCATTGCATCCTTTAAGCTGTTCATTTCTGCACCTCCAAATTTTTTAAAAGTTTCGGCACTTTACCTTCGTTAACCCGACCCGCGGTAAACAATACCTGAACTTCATCATCCCAAGCTCCAAGCTCGAGATAGACAAAACCACCATTGACGTCCTGAATCTTGATGTAGGTTTGCGCGAATTCGTCGCCTCCCCCCGGGTACGCCAAGGCCAAATACCTTGGATCCTTGGAATTCCAGGAATCAAACCCGAAAGTTGCGACCTCGCCATGGCGAGCAACGATCATCCACTTACGTGGATAGCCGCCCTCCCCAATTTTCCGCGCAAAGACCAATCGGCGAAAGATCGCTCCTCTTTGGGGCACTGGTACGAACAGAACCTGCGTTTTTTCACCGCCATCGCAGCAAGAACCTGTTATTCTTGCTGGTTCACAGATCCTCACTACGGTCTCACTCGGCGGGTCGTGGATTAGGCCACTCTTCCTGTAGAGCGAATCTACTGCCGGTACCTCCCCCTTTGGAAATGTCGTTTCGAATCCGACTTTGAGGTCGGATCCGAAAATCTGGTGGAACTTGTTCCAAATCCTTTCTCCCAACTTTCTCACCTCCTCCCTTTTTTTATTAAAATGTTAAGTTACCAACCAAAAACTAACCCTATTAACTATGTATGAATATACTATAAGTTTAGATATTTGTCAATAGTCCTAAACTCATTCTGTGGTCTTCCGGAACGAAGGCCAAAATTTTGAATTGATATTTTTTTCCGACTTCTAAGGCACTTTTCATTTTTTCATCGGAACCAAACTCGGAAATATGGCAAAGACCTTGTAACGCTTCATTTTCGCTATTTTCCGGAGACGGATAAGCAACCTCAACAAAGGTCCCGAAAGAATTGAACTTCTTAACATAGCCTTCAACAAGCATCCCTTTTTCAAGAAAAGCCGAAGCAATTTTCCACGGGTCTGGCTTAAGCTGTTTTAAAGACAGAGAAATTCTGTCGTTGGCGATATCAATAATTTTCGCCGAAACATTATCGCCCACTTTTATAAAATCGGTCGGATTTTCTATCAGCTGCCAGTCAAGCTCGGAAATATGAATTAATCCCTCAAGTGTTTCCTCGTCGGATGGCCATTTTATGAAAGCGCCCCAATCAACGATGCCGGAAATCGTGCCGGCGACAATATCGCCAACTTGATGTTTGCCCAAGGCCTTTTTCAAATGCTCTTCCTCGGCCGCTTTTTCCGAAACAATCAGTTTATTTTCCCTGGAATCAAAATCCAAAACTCTGACATTAAAATCTTGTCCGACAAATTTTGAAAGTTCCTCCAGAATTTTATTTTTGTCGCCGCCTTCGACTCGCGGATAGTGCTCTCCGGACAACTGAGAAACGGGTAAAAAACCTGTTATGCCGCTTATTTCAATCATCATACCACCACGATTAACGCTGATAATTTTCGTGGCAAAAACTTTATTGGTTCGTTTGTATTCCCTTATCAAATCCCATGATTTCTGGCTTTGGGCTTCTGCCAGCGAGAGTTCTTTGAAACCCCCATCGTTTTCAATTTCCGAAATTTTAACAAAAGCCGTGTCGCCGATTTTCAGATTTTTTATTATTGATTGGGCATTGGAAAATTCTATGCCATAAACAATGCCAATGCCCCAAAGGCCTAGGTCAAAATATAAAGTTCGGGCGCTTTTTTTGAGCACTCGCCCTTCAACAACGTCGCCTATTTTCGGCAGATTAAAACTCCGCGGCATTTTCGCCGCCAAGTTTTGCATTCCTATATTTCTAGCTAAAATTTCCGCTTGAGCCTCCATAAACAATATATTGGGCAAGGTTATCACAAATCAAACTTTTGTCAATCAGTTGAAATTATAATCGAAATTTGCTAGAATTGTCTCATAAAATCAATATGACTATTTCTTGGTATGGGGAAGCGTGCTTTCTTCTGGAAAATAGCGGAGTCAGAATTTTAATTGAACCGCCTCAAAAAGAATCAGGAATCAACCCTCCTCGCTTAAAAAGCGATATTTTGATGTTTTCACGCCCCCGTGCCGATATTGCCAGTGCGTTGAGCCAACCATCGGAAGCCCCGTTTATTATAGATAGCCCCGGCGAATATGAAGTCGGCGGAATAAGAGTTTTGGGTGTCGCCGATGGTGAAAATAACTTATACAATATAGAAGTGGACGGCGTCAAAATATCACACCTTGGTTTTTTGAAAAACGACCTAGATGATGAAAAAGTGGCTATATTTGATGACTCGGATATTATTTTGATTCCCGTCGGCAACAATGAAGTTCTTGACGCCGAAGCAGCTATGAAACTGATTAACAAACTTGAGCCGTCAATCGCCATCCCGATGCTCTATGCTGTCAAGGGACTAAAAACGAAAAGAGCGACCCTCGCGGCCTTTCTGAAAGAAAGCGAAGCCAAAGAACCGCCTCAGTCAAAACTTACTATAAAAAAGAGAGATATAAATGAAGAGGAAATTAAAATAGTGATATTAGAGAAAGTTTAAAATCTCCCCCTGATAAGGGGGATGAAGGGGGTTTGAAAATAAAACCCACCCTAACCCTCCCTTATCAGGGAGGGAATCAAAATAAAAATCCCAATGGCAAATTTTTTACAAAATTTACAAAATAAGCCTGAGCCGGTTAAAAAAACCATAATGTGGACTAGTGTTTCTTTTGTAATGTTTGCCGTTTTTCTTTTTTGGCTGTTTACCTTCCCATTTCAAACTTCACAGCCTATAAGAGATGAGGGATTAGCTAATTTAACAAAAGAAATGCCGGGAGTATGGCAAGCATTTAAGGGGCAGCTCGATTCCATTCAAAATTTATGGCAGAAATAGGATACGTAAAACAGAGAGAAATCAGCCGCGAGATGGAGGAATCGTATTTGGATTACGCGATGTCCGTTATCGTTTCGCGCGCTCTTCCCGATGTCCGCGACGGCTTGAAACCGGTTCACCGCCGTATTTTATACGCGATGCACGACTTGGGACTGGGCCATTCAGTGAAATTCCGCAAATCGGCTCTGGTTGTCGGAGAAGTTTTGGGAAAATATCATCCTCACGGCGATATTTCGGTCTATGACGCCTTAGCGCGCATGGCGCAAGATTTTTCACTGCGATATCCGATGATTAACGGGCAGGGAAATTTCGGCAGCGTTGATGGCGATTCACCGGCGGCGATGAGATACACAGAAGCCCGCTTAACCGCACTGGCCGAAGAAACTCTGAAAGACATTGAAAAAAACACAGTTGATTTTATTGATAATTACGACGCCACGCGCCAAGAACCAAAAGTTTTGCCGTCGGCTATCCCCCAATTGCTTTTGAACGGCACGATGGGCATTGCCGTCGGAATGGCAACAAATATTCCTCCCCACAACTTGAACGAAATAGTTGATGCAACTTCTTATTTGGTTAAGCATCCGCGCGCCTCAACCGAGGATTTGCTGGAATTCGTCAAAGGCCCCGATTTTCCTACCGGCGGCATAATTTATTCCAAAAAAGATATCGCCGCGGCCTATGCCACCGGCCGCGGGCCGATTATCTGCCGAGGCAAAGCCGAAATAGTTGAAGACAAAGATGGAAATTTGTCTCCCTTCGGGAGATCTCCCGTAGGGAGACAAATCATCATCAACGAAATCCCCTATCAAGTTAACAAATCGTCACTGCTTGAAAAAATCGCCGAACTGGTTTCCGATAAAAGAATTGACGGCATCCGCGATTTGCGCGACGAGTCCGACAAAGAAGGAATGCGTATTGTTATTGAATTAAAAAATGACGCTGTCCCGCAGAAAATTTTAAACAATCTTTACAAATACACCGACCTTCAGCGGACTTTCCATTTGAATATGCTGGCCTTAGTTGACGGAATTCAGCCGCAGGTTTTATCGCTCAAAGCCGTTCTGGAATATTTTTTGAAACATCGCGAAGAAGTTGTTGTCCGCCGCGTTAAATATGATTTGTTGAAAGCCGAAGAGAGGGCGCATGTTTTGGAGGGTTTGAAAATAGCGCTTGATAATATTGATGAAGTTATTAAGACAATCAAAAAATCAGAAGATCGAGACGCTGCGCGTAAAAACTTAATGACAAAATTCAAGCTTTCCGAAATTCAAGCCAATGCTATTTTGGATATGAAGCTGGCAACTCTGGCCAATCTTGAGAGAAAGAAAATTGAAGATGAATTGTCGGAAAAGAAAAAGCTCATCAAAGAACTAACCATGATTTTAAAAAGTCGCGAAAAAATCTTGGACATTATTCATGAAGAACTTCAAAGAATTAAAAACAAGTTCGGTGATGAAAGGCGGACTAAAGTTGTCGTCAGTTCTCTGGGGGAGTTCAGAGAGGAAGATTTAATGCCACTTGAAGAGGCTGTAATTGTACTGGCCGATTCCGGATATATAAAAAGAATGAATCCAACAGTCGTTAAGGCACAACATCGGGGTGGCAAGGGCATGACCGGTGTCAGTACTAAGGAGGAAGATGCCGTTACGCATTTCGTCTCCTGTGAAACGCATGATAACGCGCTATTTTTCACCAGCGCCGGCCGGGTCTTTCAAACTAAGGTCTGGGAAATCCCCGAGGCGTCAAGGCAATCGCGCGGTAAAGCTGCCGTTAATTTCTTGGCATTATCGCAAGAAGAAAAAATTGCCGCTATTCTGACTTATAATGAAAAAAATCTAAAAGAAAAAGGATATGAAAAGTATTTCGTGATGGCGACACAAAACGGCCTTATAAAGAAAACCCCGATCGCCGATTTCAGTTCGGTGCGGCGTTCTGGACTTATCGCGATAAGAATAAAAAAGGGAGACGCGCTTATGTGGGTCAAGGCCTCTTCCGGCGATGATCAAATAATAATGGTGACCTCAAAAGGTCAGGCCATAAAATTCTCCGAAAAAGATACCCGGCCGCTCGGCAGAGCAACTGCCGGTGTCATCGGTATCCGACTGCATAAGGATGACAAAATTATCGGGATGGACGTTATCAGCGGTGCGCTGGCAAAAGACGCAGGCGCTAAAATGCTGGTAATTATGGAAAATGGATTCGGGAAGAAAACACTGCTCAAATTTTATAAAAAACAAAATCGCGGCGGTTCCGGCGTTAAAACCGCCAAAGTCACTCCCAAAACCGGAGCAATTGTCGCCGCGTTCGCTGTTCAGCCGGACGCAACGGAAATAATTGCGATTTCGAAAAAGGGCACAATCATCAGAGTTTCACTCGATTCGATTTCAACTGTTTCGCGCGTTACCCAAGGCGTCCGCATCATGCGCGTCGAGCCCGGCGACAAAGTCGTCTCCGCCACGCTGTTGTAAAAAAACCGCCCGAAGGGCGGTAGTAAGATAAAACATTGCTAATTTATTGCTCACTTAATTCTTTAAGTCGCGATTTGGCCTTGTTAAAATTTTCTTCAAATAATTCCTGCCATTCCAGTGAAAAATTACGATAGCTATTTTTGCCATGATTTGGTAAAGGATTTTTTCTGATTCCTTCCTCAACATTTTTAAGATGCTTTAGCGCGGCTTTTGCCGCCGATGATACATCATCTCTTGAAACATTCTCTATTTGAAAATGTCTTATTCCTCTTATCCCAAAATATTGATTATAACTGTATACTAAAAACCACATAATGCCTCCTCATTGTTAAAATTCCATCCAGACCACTTTTAACTTCCCATGTCCCAACTATACCTACAACGTCCACTAATAGCAATTTTGTTTTTCTTATTACCAAATTGCATGTTTAGATCCGATCGGAAATTAACATGCAATTTGGAAACTATACCAGCATTTTATAGTAGATGGAATCGTTCTTTAAGATCTAGCTCTATATCAACGTCTTTAACTCTTAAAAATCTCACATAGGGTGCCAATTCAAATAGTTCCGTAATAAAATCTATTTCATCTTTACACTCATAAGGGTGTATAAAAACGCTTTTTTGCATCGGATAAAAACCGAGTTCTTTTAACTTAGCTCCTAACGCTTTTCTCCCTTTATTCTTATCTTCCGGGATGTCAAAAATAACCAATCGCCATAATTTGTCCCACTGAACCGGTTTTTTAATCTCTATTTTGTCTAAATTATATTTTAAAATTCTATTCTTTCCTTCTTCGGCCAGAATAAGATTAACTGTTCCATCGCTGTTTTCTTTGTAATCAACCATTTTCGATTTATAAAGATTTTTTATTACAATTCTTAGATTTCTTTCGTTTATTTTGTGCCACTCCTTGGCAATGTTTTTAACAACTCTAAAATACGCATCCGGCCTTCTTGTTAAACTCAAAGAAGCGCCTCCTACTAAAAGAAGTAAAACTTTTTTGGACATTGAACCCATTCGTTCCATTAATATTAGTATATTATACAAATTGCATGTTATCAACCGATCGGAAATTAACATGCAATTCAGTTGTTAATTTAACATTTTTAACGTAGAATCTAACCAAGACAACTTTTTAACTTATGGTATTACCAAAAGAAGTAAAAGAGATTATAAAAGCGCTGGGGGACGCGGGATTTGAGGCCTACGCGGTCGGCGGCTGTGTCCGCGACTTTATTTTGGGACGAGAACCAAGTGATTGGGATATTACAACCAATGCCAAGCCGGAAGAAATTCAAAAAAATTTTTCGCATAGCGTTTATGAAAACGACTTCGGCACCGTGGCAATAAACACCGAGAGCAAAAATGAAAATTTGAAGATAATAGAGATTACCACTTACCGCCTTGAAGAAAAATACACCGATAAGCGCCATCCCGATGAAGTTAAATTCACCAAAAAACTTGAAAATGACCTGGCGCGACGCGATTTTACAATAAACGCCATTGCTTATGACGGAAAAAAATTTATTGACCCTTTCGGTGGGCAAGAAGATATTAAAAATAAAATCATCCGCGCGGTCGGCGAGCCGGAAAAGCGTTTTAACGAAGACGCTTTGCGTCTGATGCGCGCCACGCGATTCGCCGTTCAGCTTGGTTTTAGTATTGAGAAAAAAACCGCCGAGGCCGTCAAAAAAAATAGCAATAATATTGTTGCTATTTCCAAAGAAAGAATCCGCGATGAGTTAATAAAAATCATACAGACCAAAAATGCCAAACTTGGCATTGAGACGCTACGTGAATTTGGGCTTTTAAAACATATATTGCCGGAAGTTGAAGAAGGACATGGTATCGGCCAAAATAAGCATCATATTTACACGGTTTGGGAACATAATCTATTGGCGTTGGATTGGGCGGCAAAACACAATTACAAGCTTGAAAACCGGATGGCGTCACTTTTACACGACGTTGCCAAACCAAAAACCAAACAGGGGGATGGCTTGGATTCAACTTTTTACAATCATGAAGTTGTCGGCGCCAGAATTACCGCCAAAATTCTTGAACGATTGAAATTTTCCAAAAAATTTATTGAAAAAGTTGTTTTATTAGTGCGCTATCACTTGTTTTATTACAATGTTGAAGAAGTCAGCGAGAGTTCGGTGCGGCGGCTTGTCAGAAACGTCGGTCCGGAAAATATGGACGACCTTTTGGAAGTGCGCATCGCCGACCGTAAGGGCTCCGGCGTTCCCAAAGCGGAGCCGTATAAACTGCGGCATCTTCGGGCGATCATTGAAAAAGTTTCCCGCGATCCGATTTCAGTTAAAATGCTAAAAATCAACGGCGACGATTTGATGAAAGAATTAAAAATGAAACCCGGCCCTAAAATGGGCTATCTTCTTAATATATTATTGGACGAAGTTCTTGATGAACCGAAAAATAACAAAAAAGAGTATTTAATAAAACGCGCCAAAGAATTGGACAAGGAACCGCTTGAAAAACTTGAAAAAATGTTCAAAATGGCTCAAGCTAAAACACAGG
The DNA here is from genome assembly GCA_018826255.1 of Patescibacteria group bacterium. Classification (GTDB taxonomy): domain Bacteria; phylum Patescibacteriota; class Minisyncoccia; order UBA10092; family UBA10092; genus UBA10092. Next base: position 11,034 of record JAHJZO010000013.1, read on the forward strand.
AAGTGGCGGAAGAAGAATTTAAGAGCATAAAAAGCAAGTTCAAAGTTTAACTGCGGGCTGTGGTATAACGGCATTACGCACGCTTCGGGTGCGTGTAATCTGGGTTCAATTCCCAGCAGCCCGACCAACTTAAACTTTTTCATCTTAATTTTTTCATTATAAATTTTTTCTAAGCGGGTGTCGTATAACGGCTATTATGGGACCCTTCCAAG
>JAHJZO010000014.1 GCA_018826255.1 Patescibacteria group bacterium
AAATCGTTCGCTCAAAAAATCTTCGGATTGAACCTGACACTTCACGCGCGCGAAGCGCGCGGCGTTGCGGAAAAACAATGGGCGGCTATTGAAGCCGCCCATCAAAAAAAATCTGAAACTGATGTCTGTTTGATTGCTGTGGGCATGGTGGGACTCGAACCCACACGGCCTTGCGACCATAGGTTTTTGAGACCTACGCGTAAACCAATTCCGCCACATGCCCAAAATGCAAAATTTATTATTGATATTGCCATAATTTTGGGCTATAGTAAAGATATAAAAAGATGGCTAGAGTTATTAGTGTTGTAAACGCAAAAGGAGGCGTGGGGAAAAGCACTACGGCGGTTAATCTTGGTGCTTATCTCGCGGCGCTTGGCAAGTATGTCTTGCTTGTTGATTTGGACCCGCAGGCGAACGCCACGGTTGGTGTTGGCGTTGATTGGCGGAAACTGGACAAGCATTTGTATCACTCTCTGGCGGAATTTATCGCGCCGGAAGAAATTATCAGGAAAACGGGACTTTTCGGGTACGATATTCTTCCCGCCGCGCCGGCCTTGGCCGGCGCGACAATCGAACTGGTAAACGTTGAACGCCGAGAATGGCGGCTTTACGATCTACTGAGAAATATACGTACAAACTATGACTATATAATTGTTGATTCACCACCGTCTCTCGGTTTATTGACGCTAAACGGACTGGTGGCCGCCGAAGAAGTGATTATTCCGGTCCAATGTGAATATTACGCGCTTGAAGGTCTTGGTCAGCTACTTGAAACAATTAATTTAATACGCGATAATTTAGGGCGTGACATTAAAATAAAAGGAGCGCTTTTAACAATGTTCGACCGGCGGCAAAAGTTGAGCCGTGAAGTCGCTAAAGAAGTCAGACGAAATTTTCCGGGGTATGTTTTTTCGGCGGTTATTCCAAGGGCGGTGTCACTGGCCGAAGCTCCGGGTTTCGGCAAAACTATTTTGCAGCATGCGCCTTTTTCTCCGGGCAGTAACGCTTACAGAGAACTGGCTCAAGAAATAATTAATTTAGATAAAATATTATGAAACTTTCAGGACTGGGCCGCGGTTTGGAATCGTTAATTCCAAGAACAACTCCGCTAAGCCAACAACAAGGCACAACAGACAGAAATGCGGAACAGCCGCGTCATAAAGAAAGTATTTTTTTACTTGAAGTCGATAAAATAAAAGAAAATCCACTTCAACCGCGTCGCGATTTTGATGAGGCAGGATTGAGATCCTTGGCCGACTCCATTCGCGAACATGGAGTTTTACAGCCGATTATTGTTACAAAAAAAGAAGAAGAAAATCTGTCGGGAATAAAAGTTTCTTATGAGTTAATAGCGGGCGAGAGACGACTAAGAGCCGCAAAAATATCGGGGCTCGACTTTATTCCGGCTATAATCAGGAAAAAAACCGATGATAAAGAAAAACTGGAACTTGCATTGGTTGAAAATGTTCAGCGCGCCGATTTGAACGCGATAGAAAAGGCCCGGAGCTTTGAACGTTTAACCGGGGAATTTGGTTTTACGCAAAAACAAGTTGCTGAAAGAATCGGCCAATCAAGAGAATTGGTCGCTAATACTATCCGTCTTTTGCAATTACCCGTTGAAATTATGCGAGCGGTTGAAATGGGAAAAATTTCGGAAGGTCATGCTCGGGGGATTTTGGCGGTTGAAGATGAAAATCAAAGAATGGCGCTGTACAATGAAATACTCACGAAAAATTTGACGGTAAGAGCAGTGGAAAGTTTAGGCAGGCAGATGAAGGGCGTTTCAAAGAGAATAAATAGCGGCACCATGGACCCCGAGTTAAAAGTTTTAGAATCACGGCTGGAGGATTTTTTGGGGACTCGCGTTAAATTGGCTAAGGAAGACGGAAGTGAAAAAGGCAGTATTTTAATTGAATTTTATTCTCCCGAAGAATTCAATTCGATCATAGATAAGATTTTCAAATCTTAGACCTAAGTTTCCTGCTTTTTTCCCGCAAAGAACTCTTTATTCTATCTTTCGCTAGATCTGATTTAACGAAATTAAGCCAGTCCATTGATGGCTTTTTTCCTTTTTGAGTCAGAATTTCAATTAAATTACCAGTTTCCAATTTAGCGTCAAGTGGCGCTATTTTGCCGTTTATTTTCGCGCCGACACACTCATTGCCAATGGTGGTGTGCACATGAAAAGCAAAATCAACCGGCGTGGCGCCGTCCGGCAAATCAATCACATCTCCCTTTGGGGTTGAAACAAAAACGTGATTTTTAAAAGATTCAATTTTTAACGATTCAAAAAATTTATCGCTGCCTTTTACGGCTTTTTGCCACTCTCTCAATTGCTCAACCCACGCGGTTTCTTCGTCGGCAGCTTTTAAATATCGGTCCTTTTCCTTAAAATTTTTTTCTTTATATACCCAGTGAGCAGCAATACCATTTTCGGCTTGCGCATGCATTTCCGGAGTCCGTATTTGTATTTCGGTGATTTTTTCTTCTGGGCCAAAAACTGAAGTATGCAAGCTTTGGTAACCATTTGGTTTGGGCATTGCGATATAATCTTTTATTTGGCCGGAGACTGGCCTCCAGGCCTGATGGATGGCGCCGAGCGCGAGATAACAATCATTTATATCTTTTACAATGACGCGGGCGGCGATGAAATCTCGCACTTCATCAAGATTCATCTGGCATCGCAATAATTTTTTATACAAACTGTAAAAATGTTTGACTCTGGTGTTGATTTCCAGTGGAATAATTTTTTCCTTTTCAAGGATTTCGCGGAGTGCCGGCTCAATTTTTTTTAGATATTTGGCTCGAGTTTCGTATTTTTTAACAACCTCACTTTCAACGAGTTTATATTCCTTCGGATACAGGCACTTGAAAGCTACATCTTCCAAGTTGCTTTTAAGCTCTCCCATACCCAGTCGGTCGGCTATTGGCGCATAAATTTCCAATGTCTCCAGAGCGTTTTTCGTATTAATATTGCGGTAACGATCGGTCAGCTTGGCTAAAACAATTTGGATATCTTTAGATGCTATTAAAAATAATTTTATTTGATTTTCTTTTCGTTCTTTTTCACTCATCTTCTTTTAGCTTATTTTTTTCCGGATTCTCCCATGTGGCATAATCGCACTTTGGCCAGTTGGAGCATCCCCAAAAAGTTCGGCCTTTTTTGGTGCGCCTTTTAACGATTTTTCCTGTATTGCATTTATGACAACTTCCCAGGTCTTCTTGTTCCTGCAGGGGCGCCGTGTATTTGCATTTTGGGAATCCGGAGCAGGCGTAGAATTTACCGAACCGTCCCATTCTTATTATTACTTCTTCTCCGCATTCGGGGCATTTCAGAGAAGTTTTTTCAATCGAAATTTCTTTTTTTATTTCAACGGATTTATCATCAAGATTTTTTTTGAATGGTTCCCAAAAATCTTTTATAACCGGCTGCCATTCCTTTTTTCCTTCGGCAATTTCGTCCAGACTATCTTCCATTTTGGCGGTGAATTTTATGTCGACAATATCGGGAAAATGTTTTACCAAAAGAGTATTTACCAAAATGCCGATATCCGTGGGCTTGAGTCGCTTGTCTTCGTCTTTTATAACATAGCGACGCGTCTGAATTGTTGCCAGGGTCGGCGCGTAGGTTGATGGCCGGCCAATGCCGTATTCTTCAAGCGCTTTAATTAAGCTGGCTTCATTATAATATGGCGGCGGTTCGGTAAAATGTTGGGCCGGCTTCAATTCTTTAAGTTCCAAATCTTCATTTTCTTTCAGCAGTGGGAGAGAATTTTCCGATAATTTTTGAGGATAAACTCTCAAAAATCCGTCAAATTTCAAAACATTGCCTGTGGCTCTGAATGTCCAGTTATCGTTAGCATTTTTTGCCAACACATCAACGCCGGTGGCTTCAAAAACGGCGCCGGACATCTGGCTGGCGATAAATCTTTTCCAGATTAAATCGTAAAGTTTGAATTGTTGCGGCGCGAGCTTCCCCTTTAACATTTCGGGGTCTTTTTCAGGCGCCGTTGGCCGGATGGCCTCATGCGCTTCTTGGGCCGTTTTTGATTTTGTTTTATAAATTCTTGGAGTTGCCGGTAAATAATTTTCTCCAAAATCTTTTTTTATTTTTTCATGCGCCGTGGCGACGGAATCTTTTGATAAATTGAGCGAGTCGGTGCGCATATAGGTAATTAATCCGGTTTCATAGAGTTGCTGGGCCAGAAGCATGGTTTGTTTGGCGCCGAAACCAAACCAGCTCCAAGCGGTTTGCTGGAGAGTTGAGGTTATAAATGGAGGGAGCGGCTGGCGCCTTGACTCCTTTTTTTCTATTTTTAAAATTTGCCATTTGGCGTTACCCAAATCGGCAACGATTTTTTCAGCCGCTTCGGTTGTTTTTATGGAAAATTTTCCCAATTTTTCTTTTCCAATTTGTGTCAATTGGGCTTCAAACGTTTCGTTTTTTAATAAAATCGCAGAAATTGTATGATATTCTTCCGGTTTGAAGTCATCTATTTCCTTGGCGCGCTCAACAACCAAGCGAACGGCAACTGATTGCACGCGTCCGGCTGATAGTCCTTTCGCGATTTTTTTCCACAAAAGAGGCGACAGTTTATAGCCGACCAAGCGGTCCAAAATCCGGCGCGCTTGCTGGGCGTTAACCAATTTGATATCAATTTCGCGGGGATTTTTTAGTGCTTCTTTTATGGCGTTTGCCGTAATTTCATGAAAAACAATCCTCTTGCTTTTATCCAGGCCCAAGGCCTGGACTAAATGCCACGCTATGGCTTCGCCCTCGCGGTCCTCGTCGGTTGCAAGAATCACTTCGCTTGATTTTTTTGCCTCAGATTTTAGTTCGGCTACTCTTTTTTTCGCTTTGGGCAAAATGGTGTATTTCGGCTCAAAATTATTTTCAACATCAATACCCAGCTGTCTTTCGGGCAGGTCGCGGACATGACCGTATGATGATTCTATTTTATAATCATTGCCCAGAAACTTTGAAATTGTTTTCGCCTTGGTGGGCGATTCAACTATTATAAATTTCATAATTCAGTGGTTTATTTCATTCTGGCGAATTTGCCGCTGCCGATATTTTTTATAATTCCTTTTATTTCCAAAACGGAAACGGCCGATAACACTTGACTAGCGGCCATTTTAGACGTCTCGCAGATTTTGTCAATATGGATGGGCTCTTTTTCAATAATATTGAGAATTATTTTTTCTTTATCCGAAATGTCTTTTATGTCGCCAGATTCTTTTTTGGCTTTTAATTCTGTCAGATTTAATTCTTCCAAAATATCGTCAATGGAAGTTACAACCTTTGCCCCGCTTTTTATGAGTGTATTCGTGCCTGCTGAATTTTTGGAAAAAATTGAGCCGGGGATAGCGAAAACATCGCGGTTCTGCTCAAGCGCCAAACGGGCGGTAATCAGGGCGCCGGATTTTTCCGGCGCTTCAACAACCAAAACGCCACGGGAAAGGCCGGAGATTATGCGGTTGCGTTCCGGGAAAAACCAGATTTCCGACTTGGTGCCGGGCGCGTATTCGCTTATAACCGCGCCGCCAGAAGATATTATTCTTTTCACCAATTTTAAGTTGGAAGAAGGATAAATGGAATTATCGTCTATGGCGGAACCAACGACAGCGATTGTTTTACCCTTTCCTTCCAATGCGCCTAAATGCGCCTCGGTATCAATACCTATGGCCAGCCCGCTTACTATATTAAAACCTAACTCAGCCAGCTCCTTGGCAATCTTGGAAGCCAGTGTCTTCCCGTATTCTGACGCGGCTCTTGTGCCCACAATGGCAAAATTCATTTCATAATTATCGGGCAGTTCGCCCCTAACATAAAGCTGCTTGGGGGCGCCGGAAATTTCTTTCAAAATTTCCGGATAGTTCGGCGAAGATTTTTTTATAACCGCGATTTTTTCTTTTTCCTCGTTCATATAATCCAAAATTAACCATAGCAGAATTTTCAGCTAACAGCAATTTGCACTTGACAAAGACGCTGATTTAGAGTATACTTATAGCAGTAATAGAAGTTCTTTGGTAATTAACTATAGAGGAGGATATTATGAAAAAGATAGTGTTTCTGTGTACTTTAAGCCTCGCGCTGTTTGCTGCTTTCTATCTCTATCTCACATCTCCTGCGCTTAGCCATCCCTTGGGATGGCAGCTTCTACCCCTTGCCGCTTTAGGGGTTGGAGCTTCCTGGGCTCTGGTTGAAGCTCTTTACACAGCTATAAATCGCTATGTGGAGAGATGCTTCTAAAAAAGCGGTTTCCCAAGTGGGCTTAGGCCCACTTTTTTTATTGTCTGATTCAGAGTTTTCAATTCGGCTGGAGTAAATTTTTTTAAAATAATTTTATCAGCCGAGGTATGTTTTTTTAGAGTGGGCTGGATGCCGATTCTTAAACGCCAGAAGTTTTTTGTTTTTAGCGCCTTAATAATCGATTCAACGCCCTTGTGGCCTGCCGACGAACGGCCGAAAGAAAATTTAAAGTTGCCCCATAAAATATCAATATCATCGTGAACGATTAAAATATTTTCCGGTTTTATTTTGTGAAGTTTAGACAGAGCCAAAACTGCTGTCCCCGAGTTATTTATAAATGTCTGTGGCTTCGCGACTATAAATTTAGTTTCCAGTTTTTTCGCCAGCGCATCAACAAATAAAAATCCCATATTATGCCGCGTGTTTTCGTATTCTTTTCCCGGGTTTCCCAGGCCGACAATTAGTTTGATATTGATTTTATCCATTTTTTAATATAGAATAGCATAAAATATGCCCAGTAATACAACATTATGAATTTTTTGAAGTCGTTTTTCTTATCTGTTATTGACATTGTGAAGATCGCCGTTGTGGCCCTGATTTTGGCAATGACCGTCCGCTATTTTTTAATTCAGCCATTTTTTGTTGAGGGCGCATCTATGGGGCCAAATTTTGAAACCGGCGAATATCTTTTAATTGATGAAATTAGTTATCGCTTCAAACCTATTGATCGCGGCGATGTTGTCGTCTTTCATTATCCTTTGGATACTTCAAAGTATTATATAAAAAGAATAATCGGACTTCCCGGAGAAACAATTGAGGTTAAAAACAGCAAGGTGGTTGTTTATAACAGCGCAAATTCCGATGGCATTATTCTGGACGAAACCTATTTGCCTGAAAATTTAGAAACAAACGGCCAGATAAAAAAGAAATTGGGAACGGACGAATATTTTGTTTTGGGAGACAATAGGCCGGTTTCTTCCGACTCGCGCATCTGGGGCTCCTTGCCAAAAAACGACATTGTCGGCCGGGTCTGGATCAGGGTTTGGCCATTTAATAGGGCTACGATATTTGATTATTAATTTTTTGATATGCCAAGAATGCCAAAAACAAAATCTTTTCAAACTCCAAAAGGAATGAACGACGTCTTGCCAGGCGTTCAAAAATATTGGGGTAAATTTTATAAAGTCGCCAGAGAACTCTCGCTGTATTACGGTTTTGAGACCCTAGAAACGCCGGTTTTAGAATTTGCCGATTTATTTAAAAAGGGGATTGGACTCAATACCGACGTGGTGGAGCATGAAATGTACACCCTTAAAACCAAAGGGGGTGATTTTTTGGCGCTTAGGCCGGAATTAACGGCATCTGTTGTCAGGGCATATATAGAAAATGGATTTGCCAATCAACCTCAGCCGATTAAATTTTTTCATCATGGACCTGTATTTCGGCATGAGTCGGCTCAAGCTGGTCGTTATCGCCAATTTCACCAAGCCGATTTTGATATTATAGGAGAAAGCGACGCGGTTGTTGACGCCCAAGTTATCCAGGCAATTTTTGCCGTCTTAGTCGAGTTGGGGTTGAAGGGACTCTCTATTCGCGTAAATAGTATTGGCGACAAAACCTGCTGGGGTAAGTATAGGGATGAATTAAAGATGTATTACCGCAACAAAATCGGCCGCCTTTGTAAAAATTGTAAAAAGAGGTTTAAAGAAAATCCTTTAAGACTGCTTGATTGTAAAGAAGAGGAATGTGTCGCGCTCAAGGCCTCGGTGCCCAATTCAATTGACTATTTGGATAAGCCCTGCCATGACCATTTTAAATTGGTTTTGGAATTTTTGGACGAGCTTAACGTCCCCTATGTTTTAGACCCTTATCTCGTCAGAGGACTTGATTACTATACACGCACGGTTTTTGAAATTGTGCCTGAAGATGGCGCCGGCTCCCAAGCGGCGTTGGCTTCTGGCGGTCGCTATGACTATCTGGTTTCCCAGCTTGGAGGCAAGCCGGCGCCGGCTGTCGGAGGTTCAATTGGCATTGAACGCGCGATTAATGAAATGCGCCGGCAAGATGTGAAAATTGCCGCCGTTAAACCCAAGGTCCGGATTTTTCTGGCTCAAATCGGGGATTTGGCAAAGAAAAAATGCCTGCGTCTTTTTGAAGAATTCAGAAAAAACAATATATACGTTTCTGAATCATTCGGCCGCGACTCCATAAAGGCCCAATTGAGGGTGGCCGACCGTCTGGGCGCCGACTTAGCGCTGATTATCGGGCAAAAAGAGGCGCTTGACGAAACGGTAATTTTAAGAGAAATGCAATCTGGCACCCAAGAGGTTATTCCTTCGGTAAAAATAGTTGACGCTGTGAAAAAACGTCTTAAAAAAATTCATCCGCGCACTATTGCCAATGGCAACAACTCGTGATATAAAAGGTGTAAAATAAGTTCCTTAATACAAAAGAGAAAGGAGTCGCCAAATGAAAATTGAAGGAAGATTCCAAGTTGGGGATATTATTCTTGAATTGGTGGATTTTTTTGAACCAAACGAAAATTTCATTGAAGGGACGGTCATGCTTAGGCGCGCCAGAAAAGCGGGCATTACTCTCAAGCGAAAATTGGCTAAAAAACTGCTTGAAAATAAGCACCTCATTCCGAGAGAATTGGGAGAGTTTGACATTGTTCTTGCCGGAGTCAAAATCAAGTTCGGTATGCGCGAAATTAAAATGATCCCCTATATTCATAAGTTAGGGAATAATTGGGTGATGGGTTATGGCGGAGTCAATTATGATTGGAACAGGCGCGCTCGCCTCATTCGTTGCTGCGAACAATAAGAATTTGGCCTTGACGATGTCAAGGCCTTTTGTTATACATAATCTCGTATGGATTGCATATTTTGTAAAATCGCCAATAAAGAAATAAATGCGGAAATAATCTCCGAAGACGATAAGTTTGTTGTTTTTAAAGATATTAATCCAAAGGCGCCGGTGCATTTATTAATTATCCCGAAAGCGCATATCGGGCCGATAAATACTTTGGATGATAAAGATAGGGAAACTATAACCGGTATAATTTTTAAGGCGAAAGAAATGGCGGAAAAAGTTGGTGTTTCGGAAAGCGGCTACAGATTAATATTTAATATCGGCAAAGATGCGGGGATGGAGGTTAACCATCTCCATCTGCATCTTTTAGCCAGCAAACAATTAGAATTTTAATATGGCGATTGAAGTTAAAAAAAGAGAAAAAGAATCGGCTCAGGGCCTCTTGAGGCGCTTTACAAGGCGCGTCCAGCAAAGTGGCATTTTAATCAGAACCCGCCGGGGCCGTTTTTATGTTTCACCGCTCACAAAGAGGCAAAAAAAGTTAGGCGCTCTAAGGCGGCTAGCTAATCGAAAGGAAAGAGAAAAACTTTATAAACTAGGAAAATTGGAAAATGAGTATAAAAGATAAAATAAACGAAAATATTAAATCGGCGTTCAAAAGTGGTTTGAGTGATGAGGTTTCCGTCTTGCGCTTTTTGAGCAGCGTTATAAAAAATAAAGAGCTGGAAAAAAGGTCTCGTCTTTCAAAGGAAGGCAAGGAATTGACCGATCTTGAAAAATTGTCCGAACTTTCCGATGAAGAAATTATAAATGTAGTTTCAGGTGAAATTAAAAAAAGAAAAGATTCAATAGTTCAGTATGAAAAAGGCGGCCGGGATGATTTGGTAAAGAAAGAAATGTCGGAACTTGAAATTCTGAAAAAATACGCTCCCGCGGAAATGCCCGAAGAAGAATTGAGGACTTTAATAAAAAATAAAGTGGCCGGCCAAAAAGATTTTGGCAAAGCAATGGGCTTGGTAATGGCCGAAGTTAAAGGCCGCGCCGACGGAACGATGGTTAAAAAAATAATTGAAGAAGAAATGAAGAATGAAACATGAGATATTAATTTATAATAGAACTCGGAAAAAGATTCCCGAGAAATTCATTAAAACCACAATCACCAAGGCCTTGCGTTTCCTAAAGTTAAAACAGCCAGTTGAAATGGCTGTTTTAGTTGTTGAAAAGAAAGAGATGCTTCGGCTGAATAAAGTTTGGCGAAAGAAAAATAAAACTCCCGATGAACTTTCTTTTGGCTTAAACAGTCGCAAAACGGTGGTAGTTGCCAAAGAACAAAATAGCATGTTAAACTTAGGTGAGATAGTTGTTAATGTCGAGAAAATTTCCGATAAAAAATATCTGTCAGGGATTTTGATTCACGCCCTGTTGCATTTGTTTGGATATAATCATTTGCAGATAGAAAAACTAGAGAAAAAATTATTTAATTATGTCGCGTGAAAATATTATTGTTGGTTTGGATGTCGGCACCACTTCAATCCAAGCGGTGGCCGCTTCAAAAAATAAGACGCAAGAAATGCCTCAGGTTATTGGGTGGGGCGAAGCAAGTTCGCGCGGGATGAGAAAGGGCGCGGTAGTAGACATTGAAGAGACTGCCGTTGCAATCCGCGAAGCTTTTCAAAAAGCTATTACTCATGCCGGAATTAAGCATGCCGAAGCGGTGGTAAGCATTGGCGGAGGGAACATTTTTGTAAGGCCATCAAAAGGCGTCGTCATTGTTTCAAGAGCCGACCGAGAAATTTCGAGAGAAGATATTCAAAGAGCGCTTCTTCAAGCCGAGGCTATTCCGGCCAGCCCCAATCGCGAGATATTACACAATTTAGCGAGAGAATGGACTGTTGATGGCGAAAAAGGCATTAAAGATCCACTGGGTATGACAGGTGTTAAACTTGAAGTTGACACTTTAGTTATAGAATGCGGGATGTCGGCATTAAAAAATCTTCGCAAAGCCGTGAGCTTAGCGGGCGTTAAAATCAAAGAATTGGTTTTATCGTCTCTGGCAGTCAGTTATGCCGTATTAACTCCTCGTCAAAAAGAATTGGGAACTTTGGTTTTGGATATCGGTGGCAGCACCACGGGTTTGGTTATTTTTGAAGAAGGAGATATTTTTCATGCGGCAGTTTTAGGCCTTGGTTCTTCACATGTGACACATGATTTAGTGTATGGCTTACAAGTTGATGTTGATGCGGCGGAAAAAATTAAAAAAACTCATGGCTCCGCCTTGGCAGAGAGTACCAGTTCACGGGACATGATTGACCTTAAAAAATTGGGGGGCGATAGTACAATTCAAAGAAGAGAAGTCGCCAATATTTGCGAAGCCCGTTTTTCTGAAATTTTTGAAATGACGCAAAAAGAATTAAAAAAAGCAGGGAGGGTATCAATGCTTCCCGGCGGCGTTGTTTTAACCGGGGGCGGCAGCAGGATGCCCCGATTGGATAAGTTGGCGAAAAAAGAGTTAAGTTTGCCGATAACTCGCGGCGTGGCTCAAAAAATTTTAGGTCCGGAAGAAATTGTTCAAGATCCGGCTTTTGCCACGGCGTTGGGCCTTGTTATTTGGGGGTTTGACGAAACTTTCAATCGTGCTACGATGGAAAATCCCAACGAGTCCAGTTTTGTGGGTTGGTTAAAAAAATTCATTCCTTAACAATAAACTTAGGAGGTGTCAATTATGATGAGGCCGTATCCGATTTTTAGGAAGAAGCCATGCAATGCAAAAATATGGTGGCATAGCCATAAGACCGGAAAATATCAAGGACGGCGCATATCGCATTGAAAATATTTTGACCGGACGCGGTTTAGATTTTCGAACGGTTATATTAATTCCAAAGAATTCGCGCCAGTTTTATCACGTAGCTGACGCAATGAAGCATTTTCCCGATGAAGCCGTAGAAGTAACTGTTGAAATTAGAAATGGGAAAATCTACTCTTATATATACTAAGATATTAAGTGGTAACATACCGGGAGTAAAATTTGCGGAACACCGCAAAAAAACTTCCGGTTTTTTTATTTCCATTTTCCATTGTCCCAATCGTATTTTCAAATTACGTATATAGTATGCTATCGCTTTTACATATGTAATTTGGTTTGTTATAATTTATTGTAATGAAACGTCTTGGGCCAGTATCAAAGAAAATTTTACTCCTTTTACAAGGCGGTTTAGCATTGTCGTTAACAGCCAGACCAGATGCGTATTTTAGAGTAGTGAGACAAATTGCAAAGGAATGGAAAAAAATAAACGAACGAAATTTAAGAGAGGCGATAAAAAGGCTTTATCAATCCAAACTTATTGATTATCGGGAAAATAAAGATGGAAGCGCTAGTTTGATTTTAACTGATGATGGAAAAGATAGAATTTTAAGGTACGAAATAGACAAAATAGAAATTAAAAAACCAACTCACTGGGACAACTTGTGGCGTATGGTAATTTTTGATATTCCGGAAGACAAAAAGTCGGGACGAAACGCTCTGAATGCTAAGTTAAAAGAACTAGGTTTTTATCCGATGCAAAAAAGCGTTTTTGTTCATCCTTACGAATGCAAAGACGAAATCGATTTCATTATGGAACTATTTGAACTTACGCCTTATGTTAGATTTTTGAGAGTTAAAGATATTGACGTTGAGTTGCATTTAAAAGAGATATTTCGCCTGTAGTACATTGAATTACATATATCATATGCTATAGCATATGATATATGTAATTGATGATAGTGTTAAAAGTATTGATAATTGCCAATAAAAAAATTTGACTGAAAAGAAAATATTTTGTTAAATGAATTAAATAAACATTATGGTGCGCGTTAAACCGGAAGTAGAAACATTTGCGAGAATAAAAGTTGTTGGTGTTGGCGGCGGCGGCGGCAATGCCGTTACCAGAATGTTCGACGCGCAGATTAAAGGCGTTGATTTTATCGCGATCAATACCGACGCTCAAGACCTTCATCATGTCAAAGCGCAGACTAAGCTCCATATTGGAAAAAATTTAACTCGGGGACTTGGTGCCGGAATGAATCCGGACATAGGCCGGCAGGCAGCGGAAGAAAACCGCGATGAAATTCAAAATGTTTTGAAAGGGGCCGATTTAGTTTTTATTACTTGCGGTTTGGGAGGAGGCACCGGTTCCGGAGCTTCTTCGGTTATAGCCGATGCCGCTCATGATGTCGGCGCCTTGGTGGTCGCTGTTGTCACCAAACCTTTTTCCTTTGAAGGAAAAAAACGTTCAATTATTGCGGAAGAGGCCCTATTGTCGCTCCGCGACCGCGTTGACACTTTAATTACAATTCCCAATGATAAGGTTTTGAATTTAATTGATAAAAATACTTCTATTATCGGAACGTTTGCAATTATTGACGATATTTTGAAACAAGGGGTTCAAGGCATTGCCGATTTAATAACATATCCCGGAATCATTAATGTTGATTTTGCCGATATAAAAGCTATCATGGCATCTGCCGGTTCGGCGTTAATGGGGATTGGAAGAGCGACTGGCGAAAATCGCGCGGTTACGGCTGCCAAGGCGGCTATAAATTCGCCGCTTCTGGATATTTCAATTGACGGAGCGAGCGGCGTTTTGTTTAACGTTTCGGGGGGGATGGATTTGGGAATGATTGATGTTAACGAGGCCGCTAAGGTGATAACCGAATCAATTGATCCGGATGCCAAGATTATTTTTGGCGCGACTCATGATTATCGCCTTAAAAAAGATGAAATCAAAGTTACGGTAATCGCGACCGGATTTGGGACCGGAAAGTATAGCAATGGGGATACCAATAGCAGTTTCGGCAGTAATCCAATTACGGTTCCTATTATCACAAGCGCCAGAAAGCCGGCGGTAAATATTGAAATAATAGATGACGAAGAAGAATGGGATACTCCGGCTTATCTGCGAAGAAAAAAAGACAAAGATAAAGATAAGGACAAGGATGGCGAAAAGTAAAATTTTCGCCCTCATTTTATCGAGCTTTGTTGGTGGCATATTTTTATATTCAATAACAAAAACTCCGCCGGTTGTAATCGGCGGAGTTTTTGTTTTTGGACTCTTCGTTTTAGTTGTTGCGCTTCTTTCCGCCAGAGGCGGATCCGCCTTTGGCGGAAAGAAAAATATAATCTTTGGAGTTTGTATTTTATTTGTAGTTCTTGGCTTGTGGCGCAGTTTTGAAGTTTTTAGCCGCAGCGATGAGGCGGCTGCTAAGAATTTTCCCAAAGAAAAAATAACTTTTTCCGGAAAAGTAATTGAAGAACCGGACCGGCGGCTGGATTTTTCGCAATATGTTGTAAAAAATGAAACATATGGGCGCATACTTGTGAAAACCAATCTTTATCCGGAATATTTTTATGGCGACACCTTAAAATTAAATGGAAAAATTTCCACGCCGGAATCAAACGTAGCATCGGATTTTGATTACCGGACATACTTGGCAAAAGACAATATTTTTCTCGTAAGCAGGTACCCCGAAATTATTTTGACCGAACGACCGGTTAAGCAGGGGTTTTATGGCAATCTTCTTGGGGTAAAAAAGTCTTTTATCGAAACAATCAATAAGCTTTTCCCGGAGCCGCTCGCGTCTTTTCTGGCTGCTCTTTTGGTTGGCGCCAAAAAAACTCTTCCCGCTGAATTGACGGAGGCGTTTAATAGAACAGGGACGAGCCATATTGTGGCTATTTCCGGTTATAACATTTCCATAATCAGCGCGGTGCTTCTGAATTTTTTAAATTACCTGCTTTTGCCGCGAAAAATAGTTTTCTGGATAATCGGTATTGCTTTAGTTCTCTTTACTTTGGTTGCGGGGGCGGAGGCCTCGGTGGTGCGCGCGGCCATTATGGGTGGATTGCTTATTTTAGCCAGGCGCGAAGGCAGGAATTACCGGATAACCAATGCGATTATTTTTGCCGGCGCCGTGATGCTTTTTTTCAATCCATATTTATTGCGCTACGACGCCGGGTTCCAACTTTCGTTTTTAGCGACCTTTGGCTTGGTGTATCTCGTGCCGTATTTTGAAAAATGGTTTTCCCGGTTGCCAAATTTTTTGTCTTTTCGCGATAATTTGGCGGCCACATTATCAGCGCAAGCTATGACTCTGCCGATTGTATTTTTTAGTTTTGGCAGAGTTTCTTTAATCGCGCCGCTAGCCAATATTTTAATTTTACCGTTCATTCCTCTGACGATGCTTTTTGGTTTTTTGGCCGGGGCCATTGGGACCGTGTCATTGAATTTCGCTTATATTTTTGTTTTTCCGACTTGGTTTTTACTTTCTTCCCAGATTTGGATAATTAAATTATTGAGCTTGCTTCCGTTCGCTTCCATTTGAACATGAAAAGAAAAATTACAATCTTAGCCGGACTTTTATTGATTACATCGGTTGTATGGTTTTTGGTTTTAGCCCAAAAATCAGGACAAATTTTAGAAACAATTTTTTTGGATGTCGGCCAAGGCGATTCTATTTTAATAAAGACGCCCCAAAATCAGAGCATTTTAATTGATGGCGGACCCAACAATAAAGTTTTGGAAAAATTGGGCAAATATATTTTTTCAATCCCAAAAAAAATTGATGTTGTGATTTTAACCCATCCCCATGCCGACCATGTTACGGGCCTTATCGAAGTTTTGAAAAGATATAGCGTTGGCCTGGTTGTTATTAATGGAGCTTATCTAAAAACAGACAATTACAACCAATTTGTAAGCGCTGTCAAAAATAATGGCGCCAGGGTTTTAATCGCGCAGGTTGGCGAAGCGATTCATTTTAGCAAAGATTTAGAATTTGATATTATTGCGGCGCCGGGTAGTGATAGTGGTGTAACAAATGACAATGACGCCAATGAAACGTCAATCGTCGGCAAGCTGATTTATAAAGATTTTTCGATGATGTTTATGGGCGACGCGCCCGCGACGATAGAAAATAAAATTCTGGTTTATGGCGACGGCTTGAAATCCGATATTATAAAAGTCGGCCATCATGGTTCCAAGTATTCATCGTTTATAAATTTTTTAAGCGCAGTTGCCCCGAAGGCCGGAATTATTGAAGTGGCTGAAAAGAATATTTATAATCTTCCCTCGCCGGCGGCTTTAAGCAGGTTCGCGTTTCTTGGAATAAATGTTTTTGAAACGGGAGAAAGAGGCGATATCAGAATTCTAAGCGACGGCTTTACCACTAATATCTTCACCGAACGTTAATTGTAAATTAGTTTTTTACGTGTTAAATTATTTGAATGACAAAAGAGAGGACATTAGTTTTAATTAAGCCCGATGGCGTTCAGCGTTCTCTTATCGGGGAGATTATTAAACGCTATGAACGAAGCGGCTTGAAATTAGCAGGGATGAAAATGGCAGTGCCAACTTCCGAGCATATTGAAAAACACTACACAGTTGATCCGAATTGGCGGCGCGTTACCGGCGAAAAAACTATAAAAAGCTACAAGGAAAAGGGATTAGCTCCGCCATCAGAAGATCCATTGGCAATAACAGCGATAATTCTGGAAAATTTAAAAAAATATATAGCCTCTGGGCCGGTAATAGCCATGATTTGGCAAGGGGTGCACGCGGTTAAAATCGCGCGAAAAATTACCGGCGGCACCGAGCCCTTAACTTCTGATGTTGGGACGATTCGCGGTGATTTCGTTTTAGATTCATATCAGTTATCAGACGCGGATGGCCGCGCGGTGCGTAATTTGATTCACGCTTCCGGTTCGGTGGACGAGGCGGAAAAAGAAATCTTGTTGTGGTTTAAGCCGGATGAAATTATCAATTATCGTTTGGTGCAAGATGAAATTTTATATGATGTAAATTTGGACGGTATTTTGGAATAATAGTTGTGGATTACTTTTTATTGCTTGAAGCGTTATACTATATGTGGGTGGAGAAAGTTGTTTTATAAGATTTTGGGCTAATCAATTTTACTAGGGA
>JAHJZO010000015.1 GCA_018826255.1 Patescibacteria group bacterium
AATAAAAAACCATGGACATAAATATAAAACACGAAGCAACAAAATTTCAGGGGCTTTATTACTGGTCGGCCATCAGCCGCTGGGCGCTGATTGTTTTCGCGGCCCTGACACCGATTTTCTTCTTGCCCGTCACCAATCTGCCGGTTGCCGCCAATAAAGAAATTTTGGTTTTCGCGCTGATTCTGATTTCTTTTTTCGCGCTTTTGGGAAAAATTCTGGTGGAGGGCCGCGTCCGCTATCCCGGGCACCTTTTAACGGGCGCCCTTGCCGCTTTGGTTGTTGTTTGGGGAGTGTCTGCGTTTTTATCTTTTAACCAATACATCAGCTTAATCGGTTACTGGTCGGCTCCGGACAGCTTTTTTGCCATCTTGCTTTTTTCCATTTTGGCGTACTCAATCGCGGCGACATTCAACCGCAGAGATATTATCGTTTCGCTTTTGATTTTTTCGGCGTCGCTTTCCCTTTTGGGAATTTTTGAACTGCTTCAACTCGCGAAGATTTTTATTCTGCCTTTTGATTTTGCCAAGAACGCGGGATTTAATCCGATCGGCTCAATAAACGAGGTTGGCGTTCTGATGGCTTTCGGACTGGTTCTCGTTTCGGGACTGCTCTCCAGCTCCGACCTTTCGAAGCTTCTGAAAAGATGCTTGAGTTTGGCCGCCGTCATATTTATTCTGAACCTTGTGGTTATTAATTTTTGGGCCATCTGGGTCGGTTTGATTTTGGCGATGATTTTTTTGATTAGTTTTTTGTCGGCGGGGTTAACCCACCCCAACCCTCCCTTATCAGGGAGGGAGTTGGAGTCCTCCCCTGATAAGGGGAGGTTAGGAGGGGTTTCGGAAATCAATGGCGATGACGAGATTATAGAATACCATGGGCTTCAACTCGCCTATTTCCAAAAGGCGTGGCTGCCTTCGGTAATTCTTCTGATTTCCCTGCTTCTCCTGTTTATTCCGCCGCCGTTCGCGCGATTCATCCAGACGCCGGTTGAGGTCTCGCCGAGTTTCAACGCTACGTGGAATATAGGGTTTGAAAATCTGAAAGCCGGTAACTATTTGCTGGGTTCGGGTTCCAATACCTTTGGTTATATTTTTAATTTATACAAATCGGCGGGAATAAACCAAACAATTTTCTGGTCAACCGTTTTTAACGGCGGGGCTTCGGCTTTCGCTTCCTGGATCGGCACCGTCGGGATTCTGGGTATTTTGGCTCTTTTGTTCTTAATTGTCGCTTTTATCTGGAATGGCATCGCCGGCGCTTCCGTAAGAAATTCATCTCGGGGAATAATGTCAGTCGCTTCGCAAACTACTTTTATCGGTGTTTGTTTCCTGTTTGTCATGTGGTTTCTTTACGCCACTAATTTCACGCTGATGGCTTTTGCCTTTTGGGGCATCGGCCTTTTCGCGGCGGCTTCATTTTTCTTTACAAAAGAGGAAAATAAGGTCTCGGGGTCGGAAATCAAGATATTTACTTCGCCTCCGAAAACATTTCTTTTTTCACTTCTTTTTGTCGGGCTTATGGCGCTGTCCATTATGGGGCTTTATTTTGAAGCCAATCGTTACGCCGCCGAAATCAGTTATTCAAAAGGGGACTACGTTTCGGCCGTAAATTTTTGGCAATATGACGAGAGATATTTCCAGGGATTATCTCAATCAATATTCATTCAGTTAAATGATTTGCTCGCCAATAAGGACTTGCCGCAAGAGACCTTAAGAACGGAATTCCAGAATATAACGACAAACGCCATTTCGGCGGCGCGGCAGGCGCAAACGCTCAACCCCCGGAATTCCTTTAATGATGTTTTGCTCGGGAATATTTATGAAAATCTGATTCCGTTTATCGCCGATGCCGCGAACTTCGCCCTTTCTTCCTATAGCGGCGCCATTGCTCTGGATCCGCAAAATCCTTCAAATTATCTCGCTTTGGCGCGGGTAAAAGTCGCGAAAGAAGACCTTGACGGCGCCGTGGCCGATTTGGAAAAAGCGATAGACCTCAAAAATGACTACACGCCGGTCCGCTTTTTACTGGTTCAGGTTTATGACCAGCAGGGGAAATTGGCGGACGCTATAAAGCGGGCGGAAGAATTGGTTTCGCTTAACGTCAACGATGTCGGCGCCTTGTTCCAGCTCGGCTTTCTGTATTATAAAAATAACCAATTTGAGGAAGCGAAGCCGGTTTTTGAAAGGGCGGTTGAACTTTCGCCGAATTATTCCAACGCCAGGTATTTTCTTGGTTTGATTTATGACAGGGATGCGGCTACTAAAGAGCGGGCCTTGGAGCAATTCAATAGGATTGCCGAACTCAATCCTGACAACAATGAAGTAAAACAAATAATTGCGAATTTAACGGCCAAGAAACCAGCGCTGTTTGGTGTTACACCGCCGGCGCCGGCGCCGCAAAACAGAACCGAAGCTCCGATTTCGGAAGGAACGGAAGCGCCGGTTCAACCAATTAAAAAATAACCCACCCCAGCCCTCCCTTATCAGGGAGGGAGTTGGAGTCCTCCCCTGATAAGGGGAGGTTAGGAGGGGTTTTATGAAAATAATAATTTCTCAACTAGATAAGAAAATTAGTATAACTTTCAAAGACAAGAAACTGGAGAAAAGTTTTATCGTGGATAAATCCGACGAGTTTTTGAATTGCGTTGACAAACTTAAATTGCCCGCCGAAAACTGGAAAAACACTCGTTTAAAATTCGATGGCGCAGGCCTCTTGACGGAAAGAATTATAAGAGTTATTATCTTAGGGCTTTCATTTTAATAAATTTTGGACACTCTATTTTCGTAAAATTTTTGGATAAATAATCAAACCCGAAGCGAGGCGGGAATTTTCGTTTGTTTGTGGTAATTTCTATGTTTAAAGAAACAAAAAGTTTCGCGAAACAAAAAGTGAAATGGGCCGCTCTTCCTAATCTGGTGGCGATGCAACTTAATTCCTATAAGTGGTTTATGAAAACCGGTCTTAAGGAATTATTTGAGGAAACTTCGCCGATAAGCGACTATACCGGAAAAGAGCTTGATTTGTATTTTCACGATTACTATTTTGACGAACCGAAATTCGACGAACTCAAGGCCAAACAAAACGGCCTTTCTTATGAAGCGCCTTTACGGGTGCGTTTGGAATTGGTAAATAAGAAAACCAAGAGGTCAAAAGAACAGGAAATTTATTTAGGCGACTTCCCCCTGATGACAGATTGGGGGACTTTTATTGTCAACGGCGTTGAAAGAGTCGTCGTCAGCCAGCTCATCCGTTCGCCCGGTGTTTTCTTTTCGGCGGCGCTTTACAGAGGAAGAAAACTTTTTGGCGCCAAGGTGATACCCAATCGCGGCGCTTGGCTGGAATTCGAAACCGACTCGGATGGGGTAATCAATGTTAAAATCGACAGAAAACGCAAAATACCGGTAACGGCACTACTGCGTGTGTTTGCGGCGCACTATCCCTCCCCTGATAAGGGGAGGTTAGGAGGGGTTGAATTGCGAAGAGGCGAAACCCACCCCACCCCTCCCTTATCAGGGAGGGAGACAAACGAAGAAATTTTAAAGTTATTCAAAGATGTTGATACGGGGACAACCAAACATATTGAGGCCACTCTTAAAAAAGACCCGACAAAAAATGCCGCCGAGGGCTTTGTTGAAATTTACAAACGCATCAGGCCGGGCGACCCGGCAACCGCCGAAAACGCCAAACAATTGGTGGAGGGTATTTTTTTCAGAAACGACAGATATGATTTGGCGAAAGTCGGCCGGTTCAAAATGAATCAGAGGCTTGGCCGAAACGAAGTCCGACTTCAAAAATCCCCGAAGTCGGACTTCAAAACGGATTTCAATTTTTCGAAAGAAGAAATGCTTTTGAGTTTTAAAGATTTAACAGATATTGTTTCCGAAATTATCCGTTTGAATAATACCGAAGACGCGATGCCCGACGACATTGACCACCTGGGCAACAGAAGGGTGCGGGCCTTGGGCGAACTTTTGCAAACGAAACTGCGCGTCGGAATGGTCAGAATGGAACGCATAATCCGCGACCGGATGAGCACCTACGATGTTAACACTCTCACTCCCGCCCAGCTTGTCAATGCCAGGCCGCTCACCGCCGCGGTCAAAGAATTTTTCACTTTTTCCCAGCTGGCGCAATTTATGGACCAGGTCAATCCTTTAGCCGAGCTTGAACACAAACGGCGGATTTCGGCCATGGGCCCCGGCGGTCTTACCCGGGAAAGAGCCGGTTTTGAAGTTCGCGATGTGCATACTTCCCACTATGGGCGGATTTGTCCGATTGAAACCCCCGAAGGTCCGAATATCGGATTGGTTGTCCATTTAACTTCTTACGCGCGCGTCAACGAACTGGGATTTGTGGAAACGCCCTATGTAAAAGTCAAAAACAATAAAATAACCGGCGAGATAGAATGGCTTAACGCTTCCGACGAAGAAAAATTCGTGATTGCCCACGGGGGCACGAAATATGACGGCGATGGAAAACTTGTTGAACCGATTGTTGAAGCCAGGATTGCCGGCAAGCCACAGATGGTCAACCGCGAACAGGTTCAATATATGGATGTTTCTCCGCAGCAAATTTTCTCGGTTGCCACCAGTTTAATTCCTTTTGTGGAGCATGACGACGCCGCGCGCGCCATGATGGGTTCCAATATGCAGAGGCAGGCGGTTTCTTGCGTCAAGCCGCAGGCGCCCATAGTGGGCACGGGGATTGAAGAAAAAACCGCGCTCGATTCCGGTCAAGTTATTATTGCCGCCGAAGACGGCATTGTTACAGCTGTTGACGCGGAACACATTGCGGTGCAGGAAACCAATAGGTCCAATAAGACCAATATGACCAATAGGACTTATGTGCTGAACAACTTTCTGCGCTCAAACCAATATACTTCAATGAGCCAGCAGCCATTAGTGGCCAAGGGCGAAAAAATTAAAAAAGGACAAATGCTTGCCGACGGCGCCGCCACCCAGAATGGCAACTTGGCGCTCGGCCAAAATCTGCTGGTGGCCTTTATTTCCTGGGGCGGCGCCAACTTTGAAGACGCCATTATTCTTTCCGAACGCCTGGTCAAGGATGACCGCTTCACTTCCATCCATATTGAAGATTATTCAATTGATGTCCGCGACACCAAGCTCGGCCCGGAAATCACCACTCCGGATATTCCGAATATTTCAGAAGAAAAATTAAAAAATCTTGACGAAGAAGGAATTGTCAGAATTGGCGCCGAAGTCGGAAGCGGCGATATTTTGGTTGGCAAGATTTCCCCGAAAGGCGAAGCGGACCTTACTTCCGAAGAGCGATTGCTTCAGGCGATTTTCGGCGAGAAAGCTCGCGATGTGAAAGACACGTCTTTGACGCTTTCGCATGGCAAAAGAGGCCGCGTTGTCGGAGTAAAAATTTTTTCCCGCGATAAAGGCGACAAACTTGAGCCGGGGGTAGTCAAAAAAGTTCAAGTTGAAATCGCCCAGTTGAGAAAAGTTCAGGTGGGCGACAAATTGGCCGGCCGGCACGGTAATAAGGGCGTTATTTCAAAAATTCTGGCGGAAGAAGACATGCCCTATCTTGCCGACGGCACTCCGGTTGACATTATTTTAAATCCTTTGGGCGTCGCTTCCAGAATGAACATTGGCCAGATTTTGGAAACTCATTTGGGATGGGCCGCTTCCAAGCTCGGTTATCGCGCTCTTACTCCGTCGCTTGACGGCGCTTCGGAAGATGACATCAAAGCCGAACTTAAAAAGGCCGGATTGCCGGAAAGCGGAAAAGTTGTTCTCTACGACGGACGGAACGGACAACCGTTTAACGACAAAATAACCGTTGGCGTAACTTATATAATGAAATTAAACCATTTGGTGGAAGATAAGATTCACATGCGCTCGGTCGGTCCGTATTCATTGATTACCCAACAGCCCTTGGGAGGCAAGGCGCAGGGCGGCGGCCAGAGATTCGGCGAAATGGAGGTCTGGGCGCTTGAGGGTTATGGCGCTAGCCATACTTTGCAGGAAATGATAACGATTAAGTCCGACGATGTTATCGGGCGGGCGGCGGCTTTTGACGCCATTGTCCGCGGCGAGGAAATCAAAAAACCCAGTTTGCCGGCTTCTTTCAATGTTCTGGTAAGCGAACTCAAGTCCCTCGGACTCGGCGTGGATTTAGTAGAAAAACCAATTTCGCAGGCCGTTTCATTACCGGAAAAAGAAAACGAAAAAAGGGAAATTAAGAAAGTGAGAATTAGAACTTAATAAAACCCACCCCAGCCCTCCCTTATCAGGGAGGGAGTTAAGTTCCTCCCCTGATAAGGGGAGGATAGGAGGGGTTAAAACATATGCCCATATTTGACGCCATAAAATTGAGAGTCGCTTCGCCGGAAGATATTATAAAAAATTCCCACGGCGAAGTAACCAAACCGGAAACGATTAATTACCGGACTCAAAAACCGGAAAAGGACGGTTTGTTTGACGAGCGCATTTTCGGTCCGACCAAGGATTGGGAATGTTATTGCGGCAAATACCGCCGAGTCCGCTACAAGGGCGTTGTTTGCGACAAGTGCGGCGTTGAAGTTACGAGAGCGATTGTCCGCCGCGAAAGAATGGGGCACATAAAACTTGCCGTGCCGGTCGCCCACATTTGGTTTTTAAGAAGCATCCCTTCCAAAATCGCTTTGATGCTTGATGTTCCGGCGAACGCTTTGGAGCGGGTGATTTACTACGCTTCATATATCGTCATTTCGGTTGATGAAAAAGCCAGAGAAAACGCGCTGGATGAAATTAATAAAGAATACAAGCAAAAAAGCAAGAGTCAAATGTTAAATGTCAAAGGTGATTTGGAAGGATTGGGCAAGGCGCGGGACAAGGCGAAAGATGATTTAAAAAATTTACATAGATATCAAATTTTAGGCGAAGCGGAATTCCACGAACTGTCGCTTAAATACGGAAGTATTTTTGAAGCCGGAATCGGCAGCGAAGCGGTTAAAAAACTTCTGGAGGAAATAAACTTGTCGGAATTGGCCGATAAAATCGCGGAAGAAGAAAAAACCGCGCCGGTATCGACGCGGAGAAAAGTTTTGAAACGGCTTAAACTGGTCCGCAATTTTCTTAAAGCCAATATAAAACCAAGCTGGATGTTTTTGACGGTTCTCCCGGTACTGCCGCCGGATTTGCGCCCGATGGTGCCGCTTGACGGCGGGCGGTTTGCCACATCCGACTTGAACGATTTATACCGCCGGGTTATCAACCGCAACAATCGTTTGAAAAAACTTTTGGAATTCAACGCGCCGGAAGTAATTGTCAGAAACGAAAAAAGAATGCTTCAGGAAGCGGTTGACGCGCTGATTGACAATTCGGCGCGCCGCGCCCAAAACCAAGCCGCGACCATGGTCTCGCAGAAAAGACCGTTGCGGTCGCTGGCCGATATGTTGAAGGGCAAGCAGGGCCGGTTCAGGCAGAACCTGCTCGGAAAAAGAGTTGATTACTCCGGCCGTTCGGTTATTGTGGTCGGCCCGGAATTAAAACTTGACGAATGCGGTTTGCCGAAGCAAATGGCGCTGGAGTTATTCAGGCCCTTTGTTATTAACAAACTTATCGGCCGCGAACTGGCCCATAACATCAAGGGCGCCAACCGGTTAATTGAAGAGGGTATTGACGAGGTTTGGGCGATTTTGGAAGAAGTTATCCAGAATAAATATGTTTTGTTGAATCGCGCTCCGACGCTGCACCGGCTGGGTATCCAAGCGTTTAAACCGATTCTTGTTGAAGGGCTTGCCATAAAAATTCATCCCATGGTTTGTTCAGCGTTTAACGCCGATTTCGATGGCGACCAGATGGCCGTTCACTTGCCGTTGTCCGACGAAGCGCAAAAAGAAGCGAGAGAAATCATTCTTTCGTCCAAGAATTTACTAAAACCGGCAACAGGCGAATCAATCGCCATGCCGACAAAAGACATCGTTTTGGGCGTCTATTATCTCTCCATCATCAAAGACGGGTTGAAAGGCGAAGGCAAGATTTTCGCGAACGAACAGGATGCTATTTTGGCGTATCAATTTAATGAAATTAATTTACAGGCGAAAATAAAAACGCGGATTAAAAAAACAGAAGTTGTTGGAAGTGTTGGAAGCTCGGTTTCCAACATAATAGAAACCTCCGTCGGACGTATTTTATTTAATCAGGCGTTGCCGGAAGATTTTGAATATATGAATGAAGAGCTGCGGCAAAAGGATATAAGAAACGCGATTGGAAAAATTTTCGCCGTGTACGGCGCCGGCAAAACGGCTAAAGTTTTGGATAATGTGAAAAAAATCGGATTTGAATACGCGACAATTTCGGGTGTTTCTTGGAGTATGGATGACTTGAAATTGCCAAAAGAAAAGCCGCAAATAATAGAAGAAGCCAGAAAACAAATTGAAGGTGTTGAAAAATACTATAGCAGGGGCCTTTTAACGCCGGAAGAAAAAAGAAGCAAAGTGATAGAAATTTGGAAAGGCGCCATTGATAAAATTGAGCAAGCGGTATTAGTCGCGCTTGACCCGGCTGGTTCAGTTTTCACAATCTCTGATTCTGGGGCGCGCGGTTCCAAAAAGCAAATTGCCCAGATGGCGGGCCTTAAAGGATTGGTGCAAAGTCCGACAGGCGATATTATAGACCTCCCGATCATTTCTTCTTTCAAGGAGGGCTTTAACGTTTTGGAATATTTCATTTCAACTCACGGCGCCCGCAAAGGCACGGCCGACACGGCGCTTCGCACCGCTTCGGCCGGTTATCTGACCCGCCGTTTGGTTGACGTGAGTCAAGATGTCATCGTCACCGAAAGCGACTGCGGCGAAAGCGAAGGATTTATTATGAAGAAAAAAGATGGAGATGATTTTGGCGTCGGGCTTGGGGCAAGAATTTTTGGCCGCACCATGGCAAAAGATATAAAGGACGCCAATGGTGAAACGCTTGTCAAAGCCGGCGATATCGTGGGCAGAAGAGCCGGCATCCGCATTGATAAAGAAGAAGTATCGGAAGCGGTTGTGCGCTCGCCAATTACTTGTAAAACAAAGTTCGGGATTTGCCGGAAATGTTATGGTTATGATTTGGGAAATAATGAACCGGTGGAAGTCGGGGCCGCCGTCGGTATTATCGCCGCTCAAGCTATCGGCGAACCGGGAACACAGCTGACCATGAGAACTTTCCATACCGGCGGTGTCGCTTCGGTATCAGACATCACCGAAGGTTTGCCGCGGGTGCAGGAAATTTTTGAAGCGCGCATTCCGAAAAGCAAGGCGGCAATTTCAGAAATTGACGGCAAAGTTATTGAACTTACCGATAAAGGCAAATTAAAAGTAATTAAAATCGCCCCATTAAAACCTGAAAAGAAAGACGAAATTATTGAATACAGCGTCGCCGGGGGCAATACTTTATGGGTAAGTAAAGGCGATTTGGTTGTAAAAGGCCAGCAGTTGTCGGAGGGTAATCTTGATTTGAAAGAGTTGTTTTCCGTTTCCGGAATGGAAACCGCGGCCGATTACATTTTGAATGGCGTCCAAAAGGTCTATGCCATCAACGGCTCCAATATAAACGCCAAACATATTGAAATTATCATCAGACAAATGTTTGGCAGAGTTCGCATTAAAGACGCGGGCGATACTGATTTCACTCCCGGAGATATTATTGAAAAAGTCACTTTTGCCGAAGAAAACAGTCGGATTAAAAAACTTGGCAATAAACCGGCGTCAGCGGTCCAACTTTTGATGGGCATCACCAAAGTCGCTTTGACAACCGAGTCATGGCTGTCCGCCGCGTCATTCCAGGAAACGGCCAAGGTCTTAATCAACGCCGCCACAGAAGGAAAATCGGACAAGCTCCGCGGCCTCAAAGAAAATGTTATTTTGGGCCGCCTCATCCCCGCCGGCACCGGCTATCGCAAACAGGCATAAATTTATAGGTTTCCGACATCTATAAATTTGTGAGGGGATTTAGATAAAATATAGATGTCGGAAACCTATATTGCATAAGATGAGATACATAGGTAACACTTTGGTATATTTGACAGGAAAAAATTACTAGTGTATATATCTATGGTAACTTAGATAAATATTTGATTGTTTTTTGAAAATTAAAGTCCACCAAATTAATTAATTTTTTGAAGTTGTCACTATCTATTTTTATCAGAGAATTTGATTCTGGTTCAGGATGAACGCTGGCGGTGTGGATAAGGCATGCAAGTCGAGCGGTTCGATTTTATCGCAAGACTAAATCGAATAGCGGCGAACGAGTTAGTAACACGTAGGAACTTTCCTCAAAGACGGGCATAACTCGCCGAAAGGCGAGCTAATTCCCGATAGTATGGAGGTTTAAATCTTCATTAAAGTCGCAAGATACTTTGAGAGAGACCTGCGGGCTATCAGCTAGTTGGTAGGGTAATGGCCTACCAAGGCGATGACGGCTAGGGGGCGTGAGAGCGCGTTCCCCAACGTAAGGGACTGAGACACGGCCCTAACTCCTACGGGAGGCAGCAGTCGAGAATATTTCGCAATGGG
>JAHJZO010000016.1 GCA_018826255.1 Patescibacteria group bacterium
GCTATATAAAGAATCGGAAGTATCAATTTTTTTTCTTTTTGTTGCTCTACGCATATCTTATTTTGGGCGCTTCGCGCCATATTTACTTCTTTGTTGTTTTCTGCCTTCAACACCGGAAAAGTCCAAAATACCGCGAACAATATGATAGCGGACGCCCGGGAGATCTTTAACCCTGCCGCCGCGAATAACAACAACGGAGTGTTCTTGCAAGTTGTGGCCCTCGCCCCCAATATAAGCGGCAACCTCTTTGCCGTTGGTAAGGCGGACTCTGGCGACTTTCCGTAAAGCCGAATTTGGTTTTTTGGGAGTAGTAGTAAAAACTCTGACACAAACGCCGCGCTTAAATGGAGACGCGGAAAAAACCGGCTTGTTTGTAAGGGAATTGAAATAATACTGCAAAGCCGGTGATTTGGTTTTTCTCTTTTTCGGCTTGCGCGGTTTTTTTATTAATTGATGAATAGTCGGCATACTTATTAATATACGCTGTAATCTAATATCGTTTTGCCATTTTGTCAATAAATTGTATTATATACATCATATGTATAAACCTGTTGTTTTGGTGATACTTGACGGATATGGCCGCGGGCCGGAAAACGCGGCTAACGCTATTTTCAAAGCGAAAAAACCGAATATAGATTTTATAGAAAAAAACTTCCCAATGACCAATCTTCAGGCCTCCGGCATCGCCGTCGGCCTGCCCTGGGGCAGCGAAGGCAGTTCCGAAGTCGGCCACTTGAATCTGGGCGCCGGCCGGATTATTTATCAATATCTCCCCCGCATCACTTTCGCTATCCGCGATGGTTCATTTTTTGAACTGCCGGCGCTTACCAAGCTGACAGAGCATATCAAAAAAAATAATTCATCTCTTCATATAATGGGGCTTGTTGGCAACGGCAATGTTCACAGTTATATCGATCATCTTTATGGAGTTTTGGAGTTTGCCAAAAAAGAAAATATAGAAAAAGTTTTTATTCATGCGTTCACCGATGGCCGCGATTCACCCCCGAAAGACGCACTTGATTTTTACAATAAAATTCAAACCCAGCTGAATGAAAATTATCCGTTCGCTAAAATCGCAAGCTTGATCGGCCGTCATTTTGCGATGGACCGCGATAACCACTGGGACAGGATTGAAACAACATATCAGCTTTTGACCGAAAGCAAGGGCGAAGCTTTCGGCGACGCCAAAACCGCTATCAAATCTGATTACGATAAAAATATAACCGATGAATTTATTGAGCCGAAAATTTTAATTAACGCGCCCATCAAAGAAAATGACGCGGTAATCTTCATTGATTTCAGAGAAGACAGCGCGAGACAATTATCACGGGCTTTTGTTGAAGAAAATTTTGATAAATTTTTGAGAAAAAAAATAAACAATCTGTATTTTGCCACGATGACCCGCTATGAAAAAAATCTGCCGCTTAATGCTTTGTTTGAACCGCTGGAAATAAAAAATACGCTCGCGGAAATAGTCGCCAAAAATGAAAAAAATCAGATTCATATCGCCGAAACGGAAAAGTACGCTCACGTCACCTATTTTTTCAATGGCGGAGAAGAAACTCCTTTTCCAAATGAAGACAGGGTTTTAATATCCACCAAAAGAGACCATGATTTCTCTGGAGACCCGGCAATGTCCGCAGGTGAAGTGACAGGAAAACTGATTGAGACGATTGATTCAAAAAAATACGATTTGATTATTGCCAATTACGCCAATGCCGACATGGTCGGGCATACAGGAAATTTTCAGGCGACAGTTTCGGCAATTGAAATTTTGGATAGAGAAATCGGCCAATTGATGCCGGAAGTTTTAAAAACTGGCGGCGTTTTAATAGTTACTTCTGACCATGGCAATGCCGACGAAAAAATCAATCCGCTCACCGGCATTCCTCAAACCGAACATTCTGCCAATCCGGTGCCCCTTTACTTGATTGGAAACGATTTCAAACATGAAAAGGCGCAGGAAAAAACCGAGGTGGAAAAGTTTGAAGTCGAGGGCATTTTGGCGGATGTTTCCCCGACAATTTTGGAATTGATGGATTTGCCTCAACCGCCGGAAATGACCGGCAAAAGCTTATTAAAAATCCTTGCCGGAGAGTGATTTTTGTGGTATTTTATAGCAGTTTTGCGCCTGTAGCTCAACTGGATAGAGCGTGTGGCTTCGGACCACAAGGTTCCGGGTTCGAGTCCTGGCGGGCGCATAAAATATAATACGCGTCCATAGCTCAGTTGGTAGAGCTGCGCCCTCTTAAGGCGAAGGTCGGGGGTTCGAATCCCTCTGGACGCATAGTGGATTTATATTTTAAATATTATTAATAAGTGGTA
>JAHJZO010000017.1 GCA_018826255.1 Patescibacteria group bacterium
TGGCTTTTCTTTAGTTGAGGTTTATCCGAAAACCGGTCGGACGCATCAAATAAGAATTCACATGGCTTCAATCGGCCATCCCGTGGTAGGAGACAAGCTTTATGGAAGCCGTTCTCCCTTCGGGAGATCTCCCGTAGGGAGACATTTCCTTCACGCGTTCTATTTAAGTTTTAGCCTGCCCGCTGGCAAAAAGTTGGCGCTGGAAGCGGATTTACCCGAAGATTTATGCGCATTCTTGACTAAGTTGGAGAAATAGGGTTAATATCAGCGAACATGGACAAAATAAAACTATTTGATAAGAAAAATTTAAAAGACATGCCGGAACTCAAAGCCGGGATGAAAGCGCGTGTCTGGCAGAAAATCAAAGAAGCTGACAAAGAACGGTTGCAGGCATTTGAAGGTCTTATAATTGCCGTAAAACATGGCCGGGGGAAAACAGGAACTTTTACCGTAAGAAAAATTTCGAGTGGCGTCGGCGTTGAAAAAGTTTTTCCATTGTACGCGCCAACAATCGAAAAAATTGAAATTTTATCGCAAGCCAAAGTGCGTCGCGCGAAACTTTATTACTTAAGAGGCCGCATTGGGAAAAGGGCCAAAATGAAACATGTAGAACTTGCCGAAGCAATTGCGCCTGTTGAAATGATTGCGCCTGTTGTTGAGCCGGTGGAAGAAATAGTAGAATAGAGATAGCGCGCCCGGGTGGAGAAATTGGTAGACTCGCATCTTCGAGGGGGATGTGGTCGCAAGGCCGTGCGGGTTCAAATCCCGCCCCGGGCACCAAGTAAAAATATGGATTTAAAACAATTTGCTTCAGCTTTAAGCCAAATTTCCGAGGAAAAGGGCATTTCTCCAGAGAAAGTCCTTGAAACAATAGAAATGGCTTTGGCCGCGGCTTACAAAAAAGAATATGGTGAAAAAGGCCAGATTGTCAGGGCCAAATTTAATCCGAAAACCGGGGATGTTAAATTTTCTCAAGTTAAGATTGTCGTTGACGAGTCAATGTTGAAACCGGAAGACGAGGAGGAAAAAGAAGGCGAAGATGATGAAAAGAAAATTAGATTTAACGCCGAAAGGCATATCATGCTTGACGAGGCGAAAAAAATAAAAAAAGACATCGCTGTTAACGATGAACTTGAATTTTCGCTTGAAACCCACGAAGATTTTGGACGCATTGCCGCGCAAACCGCCAAACAGGTTATTGTTCAACGTATTCGCGAAGCTGAAAGAGAGGCCATTTGGAATGAGTTCAAAGACAAAGAAGGCGAACTTGTCAGTGGTATTATCCAAAGAATGGAATTAAATAATATATTTGTTGATTTAGGAAAAACAGTTGCCATTTTCCCAAAAGAAGAGCAGGTGTTCAATGAAAAATATTATGTCGGTTCCAGAATGAAATTTTATATTTTATCGGTAAATTCCGACCCTAAGGGACCGGGAATAGTTTTGTCGCGGTCTCATCCAAAAATGATTTCGCGACTTTTCGAACTTGAGGTCCCCGAAATCGGAGGTGGTACGGTTGAAATCAAATCTATTGCCCGCGAGGCCGGCAGCCGCACCAAAATAGGCGTTTATTCAAATGAAGAGGGCATTGACTCGGTCGGTTCTTGTATTGGTCAGAAAGGATCCAGAGTTGCCGCTGTTATTTCGGAGGTCGGCGGAGAAAAAATAGATATTATTGAATGGTCGGAAGATCCCGAGATTTTTATTTCAAACGCAATGTCGCCAGCTAAAGTCACCAAAATTGAAATTATGCCTCAAAGGCATACGGCCAAAGTTTTTGTGCCGGAAGACCAGTTGTCTTTGGCGATAGGCAAGGCCGGTCAGAATGTCCGTCTTGCCGCTAAATTGACAGGATGGAAAATTGACGTTATCGGAGCTGTCCTAACCGCTGAAGGTCTTAAAGAAGGAAAAAAATTGGAAGATTTGGAAGGTGTTGGGGGAAAAACCGCCGACGCTCTGCGTGTTGCCGGATTAAACACTCCCGAAGATATCGCAGGCGCGACAGTTGAAGATTTACTTAAAGCTGAGGGCGTCGGCGAAAAGACCGCCGAAAAAATTCTGGACGCCGCAAAGAAATTGTGTGGATAGTTTTTTTGGCTGTTTAATCGCGATTGGTGTAAAATGCGAATATGGACGGTCAAGGTTTTCTAAATGTTGAAGAAATCGTTAATCAACTTGATGTCAAACCAAACATGGTCATTGCCGACTTTGGCGCTGGTCATGGCTTTTTTTCTATTGCCTTTGCCAAAAAAACCGGCTCATCAGGCCAGATTTTCGCGGTTGATGTTTTACAATCAGCGCTTGAAGCAATTAGGTCCCGTGCCAGGCTTGAGGGGCTTTTTAATATAAAGTTGATAAAGGGCAATCTGGAAAAAGTTGGCGGCTCGACGTTATCGGAAGAAAGCTGTGACATAGTTTTTATCGCCAATATGCTTTTTCAGGTTCCGGACAAATCTGAATTAATTGGCGAGGCATATCGTATTTTAAAAAAAGGCGGGGAACTCGCCATTGTTGAGTGGAAGCCGTATATCTCTCTAGGCCCTCAAAAAGAGCAGCGGCTTTCGGAAGAAGAAGTAAAACAAATTATCGCGCCGAAAGGATTTAATGAGTCAGGGCAAATTGACGCCGGCAGCCATCACTACGGATTAATTTTTTATAAAAAGTTAAATTGACATGCGAATATTTAATAAAGAAATAAACAACGTAACGTTAATTATAATTGGCGCCATCATTGTTATTGTTTTGCTTGTAAGTTCGGTTTTTTTGGGCGTTTTACCGGGTTCAAAGTCACAAAAAGCGCCACCGGCGACACTCGAATTTTGGGGGCTGTTTGATGATTCATCGGTTTGGCAGCCGATTTTTGACGAATACAGAAAAACTTACTCCGGTACTTTTTTCAAATATACCCAAATGGAACCCGCCACATACGAGCAAAAATTAATTGAGGCGCTGGCTTCCGGTGAGTCGCCTGATATCATAATGTTTCACTCTTCATGGCTTCCTAAGCACGGGAATAAAGTTTCGCCTCTTCCCGAAACAGCGATGACTTTAAGAGATTTCCAAGAAACTTTCCCCGATGTCGCGACAATTGATTTTGTTTCAAATGGCAAGATTTATGCGTTGCCGGTTTGGACGGATGTTTTGTCTATGTTCTATAACAAGGACTTATTTAACGCTGCCGGTATAGCCGAACCACCTAAAACCTGGGAAGATTTTATTGAAGTGGTTCAAAAATTAACCGGCAAAGACAAATCCGGCAATTTAATCAAATCCGGAGCCGCTATTGGCGCGGCCGACAATGTTGATAATGCCGCGGATATTTTGAGTTTGTTGATGCTTCAAACGGGAACAAAAATGATTAGCGACTATGGCATGGAAGCGGTTTTTGACGATGCCATTATGGTAGGCGGGGTTAATTATAAACCCGGCGAATCCGCTCTGCGATTCTATACGGATTTTGCCAATCCCAAATCAAGCGCCTATGTTTGGAACGATAAACTGACGAATTCTTTTGACGCTTTTGCTTCGGGACAAGCGGCGGTTGTTTTTGATTACGCCGTTAATATTCCGCGATTAAGACAAAAAGCTCCCAATCTGCGCCTTGGAGTTGCCTCTATTCCGCAACTTTCCGGCGGGAGCAAAACAGTTAATTATGCCGATTTTTGGGGATACAGCGTTCCCGCGGCGTCAAAAAATTCCGTTTCCGCTTGGGAATTTATAATTTTTTTGACAAGCGCGGATAAAAATAGATATTTTGCGAATACGGTCTCAAGGCCGGCCGCGAGACGCGATATTCTTAACGAACAAAAGTCATTACCCGAATTGGGCGTTTTCGCCGAATCGGTTTTATCGGCAACTAATTGGTATCAGACCGATCCGGCGGCAATTGAAAATATTTTCAAAGATATGATAAACGCTGTGGTTTTGGGAAATATTAAACCGGCTAATGCCATTAGCGCCGCCGCCGCCAGAGTTTCATCATTAATGAGAAAATAATGGACTTCAGCTTTAGTTTAAATATTTTACAAGGAATAACAGGATTAGTGCCGTGCGGAACCAATTACGCTAGCCATGCTTGCACCGTTTGCGACTTTTTTGTTTTGCTCCAGAACATAATTAATTTATTTATTGCCATAACTATACCGCTTGGTACTATAGCGGCGGTTTATATCGCTTTTCTTTTTATGACTTCCGGAGGTTCATCATCAAAGATTACCGACGCGCAAGGCAAACTATGGCTCGTGCTTTTGGGGATTTTCTGGGTCTTGGGTTCATGGCTCGTTCTCAATACCATTTTGAACATTGTGGCTAATCCAGGCGCCTTCCCTTGGCCGTGGAACGAAATTAGTTGTTGAAAAGATTATTAGGATATAATATAATTAGATCATGAAAATCCTTACCGCATTGGCGCAAACCGTTACTATCCCTAATCCGTTGGCGTCAAACTCAATTATGGACTTGGTTGACAAGGTTGCCACATGGCTCTTGGAGGTCGGGCTAATAATTTCAACCATAATAATTATCTGGGCGGCAATTGTTTTTATGACCAGCGGTGGCAATACGGAGAGAGTGACTACGGCGCGGAAAACTTTGTGGTATACTATAATCGGGATAGTTATTCTGCTTCTGGCTAAGGGTCTCACGAGTCTTGTCGCGAATTTCTTAGGTGGCAATTTTTAAAA
>JAHJZO010000018.1 GCA_018826255.1 Patescibacteria group bacterium
TTACATTGAGAAATAGATTTTGTTAGTATATCGCGGCAATTACTAAGATCTTTATATAAAGTAGCGTTTACGGAAACCTTTTGAAGTTTTTTACCGATCTGCTCCGCATATTTATCGATGGAATCTTCTTTGAACGCTTCTTTTGAAAGCCGCCATAATTGGTCAAATCGTTCTATGTATTCGGAACAGCTAATTGAAAAAAGTAATTTATCGCCTAATAAACCCTCTGTATTTGAAGCGTTGAAAATTATAATTTTTTCAAAATTCGTCAGTACCGCCCATGTTATGCCTTTATTCCATGAATAACGGATGGCTTGATGAGCAAAATCGCTTGAATTAATATCTGCTTTAAATGTTTTTGCTTCAAGATAAAATTTGGGACGACTATCAATATAAAAACCGTAATCAACGCGGCCGCCGGAAGATTGGCTTTCTTCAGCTGAAACTTCATTTTTATCATGAACATCCCATCCTAAAATTTCAAAAAGAGGTAAAATAAAATCTTTTTTTGTTTCTTCTTCGCTATATTTACTGATTTTGCCGGCACTAACCGCAACTTGATATTTATCAATTAATTTCTGTATATTCTTTTTTGCTTCGTTTTTATTCATAAATCCCCTTTTCTTTACCCCAACAATACCCCACTTTGGTGGGGTTGTAAAATGAAAAATAGGCGCGAGGAAAATGATTTATGTTATTTCTCCCGCCAGTCTTCTATGGTGATTTTTTGGCCGCGGAGGATGACGACGACTTTTTGCCTTTCGCGCCAGTTGAGTTTGCGGATATACTCAATGGGCAGGGTTACGGCAAAGCTTGCGCCGCCCCCGACCTTGGTTATTTTCCGTATGTTTTGGTTTCCCAGTTTTCTCATATTTTTTATGGTTCGACTACGCTCACCACAAGTTCTACTGAATCATCTACGTGGATATGTGCTGAGCAATTAATTATATTAACTCCTTCTTTATCTTAATAATACCCAATTTGGGTGGGGTTGTAAATAAAAAAGCCCCGGCGCTTGTGGCGCAGGGGCATAAACTTGGGTCCGAAACGGACGCGAGATGTGCATTCCACCCGAACGCATTTTCCCGGCCGACTCGGCGCTCACCCATGAAACCCTAGGGGTGGAGTGTCTCTGGGTTTTTGCTGTCCCAAGTTTTGAGCAAATTAATGTTTGCTAAACTAAAATAGCACATTTCTGTGCGATTTGTCAAGGATTAAACAAGATCGGCACTTCAAGCGCGTTGTCGTGCTCGGGAAGGCCGGACGGATTGTCTTTTTGCAATATCAGCGCTCCCCTGTTGCTGTATGTATTTTTATCTATTGTGAAATTGAGCGTTGCTTCAAAAGGCACGTATTCTGTAGTCATCCAGTCGCTCTTGGCGGTGGCAATGCCTTGCGCGATTATAAGCCCGTCCCAGTTTACCAGAACAACCGGAAAACTCGCTTCAAAAAACCATGTGCCCCGCGCTTCTCCGGTAATAACGAGCGGACTTTGTATAGCTTGATTCGGGCGCGGAGTATCAAGGCGAATAAGGTCGTCTTTTGAAGCCGGAGGGTCCAGAACAGGGGCCAGCGCCTCTTTTTTTGTGAATATCAACGCCGCCGCTACTGTGGCGGTAACGATTAAAACAATAATTATTATCAAAAGTGTTTTTTTCATATTTATTTCTTCAAATATTTTTTATTTTTCAGCTTGTCGGGGAGATAGGATTCTTGGGAATATTTCTGATATCCTTCGCCATAGCCCAGGTCCTCCATCAGTTTTGTTTCCGAATTGCGCAAGTTCAAAGGAATGGGCAGGTTGCCGAATTTTTTCACATCTTCCATCGCTTCCATATAGGCGTCGTGGGCGCTCCGGTCTTTTTTACACTGGCACAGATATGCCACGCCGTGCGCCAAGTTGATGCCGCATTCTGGCAACCCGATTGTTTCCACGGCCCGGAAAACATCATTGGCCACCACCAGCGCCGTCGGCACCGCCAGTCCTATATCTTCCGAAGCAAAAATGACCATTCTTCTGGCGATAAATTTCGGGTCTTCGCCGGAATCAATCATCCGCGCCAGATAATACAAGGCCGCGTCCGACTGGCTGGCTCGCATGCTTTTGATAAAAGCAGAAATAGTATTGTAATGTTCCTCCCCTTTTTTGTCGTATCTTAAAAATTTTGACTGAAGAGTATTTTTTAAATTTTCCACCGTGATTGTCTTGTAAAGTTCGCTGGTGTTTTCCAGCATGGTAAGCGCCTGCCTGGCGTCGCCGTTGGCCATATTAACCAGCCACTCTTCCGCTTCTTCACCAATTTCCAGCCCGGTTCTTTTAATAATGGCCTTCATATTATCTTCCGAAAGCTCGTTCAAAACAAAAACCCGGCATCGGGAAAGCAGGGGCGGTATCACTTCAAAACTTGGGTTCTCGGTGGTGGCGCCGATTAAAGTTATCTCCCCTCTTTCAACATAAGGAAGCAGAAAGTCCTGCTGTGATTTATTGAAGCGATGGATTTCATCCAGAAATAAAACTTTGGGAATTTCTCCCGAGTCCTCGTCCAGTATTTTTTTGATATCGTCTTTTCCGGCCGAGACCGCGGACAGTTCGTAAATTTTCGCGTTTAAGCTGTTGGCGTATATTTTCGCCAGAGTTGTTTTTCCGGTTCCTGGAGGGCCCCAGAAAATAAACGAAAACAAATGTTTTCGTTTTATGGCAACATTTAAAGGACGGCCTTCGCCGGCCAGATGTTCCTGTCCGACGAATTCTCCCAGAGTTTTAGGCCTTATTTTTGACGCCAACGGTTCCATAAAATTTATCCCATCAATAAATTGGTAATAATTTTTACCAGCTTATCTTTTTCTTTCGGATCGCTTATGGCAATAAGAAGCGCAAGCGCAGTTAAGGCATTGTCGTTAATTTTCTTTTCACCTGTTTTTTTGTAAAGAAATTTGTTTTTATCCAAAAAATAAACAAACAAAAACGAACCGATGCGTTTATTGCCATCGGCAAATGGATGGTCTTTGATTATAAAATACAAAAGATGCGCGGCTTTTTCTTCTAGCGATGGGTAAAGTTCTTTGCCGCCGAATGATTGACGGATATTGCCTAGGACCCCTTTGAATTTTTCTCCATATTCCTGGCCAAATAGATCGCCGGCTTCTTTTTTTACAAAAAGTTCTTTCCTCAATTCCACAATGACTCGCGCCGCTTTTTCATATGACAAAACAAACTTGCCCTTCCCCGTATGTGATAATCGCAGTTTTTCCGTATCATATTGTTCAAGAAGAGTTAGAGTTTTGGAATAGTTCCCGAGTAAATTTAGAATTTCATGCTCTTGCCCCGCCAAAAGTTCATGGCCCGATTTTTCTTTCAGAAATGAAATGGCTTCCTGCAGTTCTTGGAATTTTTCCCGCGCTTCCAATAGGCGTTTTTCGTTTATTGTATAACCCTTAATGAGGTGCTGTTTCAACACTTTTGTCGCCCATCGCCTAAAATGTATCGCTCTCGCAGAATTGACACGATAACCTACCGCTAAAATAACATCTATGCCATAAATTACTATTGGTTTGTCAGAATTTGCAATGTGCAATTTTTGCACATTACTTTTTTTATCCACTTCCGCATCTTTAAAGATATTATTGATATGTTTGGTGACAACGGAGCGCTCCTTGCCGTATAGTCGCGCTATCTCCTCCTGGTTTAGCCAAACAGATTCGCCTTCAAATCGCACTTTCAATTCAACCTCATTTTTAGAGGTTTTATAAATTACTATCGCGTCTTTTTTAATTTCCGGCTGTTTTTTCTTCATGTAAATTCAATAAACTTTGCCTTAACGATAGCTAATTTGGTTGAATTTTGCAAAAGAAAAAACCGCCCCGAGCGCAGTCGAGAGGCGGTTTTTCTATTTGTTTCCGCAATTATCGGCCCAGGAAGAAATTGAGAATTGCGCCGAAAGTCAAACGGCTACTGGAAAAGTCTAACGAACCACCCAAATAGACTGAATTTGGTTTCATTCGTCTTGATGAAGTTCAGAGCGTTTGTATTCGTTTCTCCCAGAGCTTTGATTTGTGCATCTAGGCCAGTTTTCACCGAATCGTCTGTCGCTCGCTCCTTTGCTTTGGTCAGGCGGTCAATGCTGTTTTGGGTAGTAACTAATTCGCTTCTCAACGCACCGATATTTTTATAATCAGTGCCAATGAGAAATGTTTTGAATCCGCCCCGTGCCTCAACTGTTTTCATGGCTTTTGTAGCGCGCTCATTTGACGATTCTTGTTCCTGCGCAACGACACGAACATCCTCACCGATATTCTTATTTTTGTCCGCAAGGTCGGTCAACGCTTGCACCGTCTCGGCAACCTTGCTCCTGTGTTGTTCGCTCATTGCTTTGCCTTTCTCGCTTTGCGCTAATGTAATAGAAGCAGACGAAGCAATGAGCAGAAGGGAAAGAGCGATAGTTGTAGAAGTTTTTATGTAATTCATAGATGTCAAAACTAAAATGTTATTACTGAACCTTTAATAAAGCTTATTTACTCCAATAACATCACCGGCATTAAGATCGCGTTTTATGGTTTCGC
This sequence comes from Patescibacteria group bacterium, assembly GCA_018826255.1. GTDB lineage: Bacteria > Patescibacteriota > Minisyncoccia > UBA10092 > UBA10092 > UBA10092. The sequence goes on from JAHJZO010000018.1 coordinate 4,561, forward strand.
CGTACGCGGCATATCCATACATAGTTTCGTTAGAGCAGTTTGAGTTGTAGAGATCACCCATGCCTACCGAATGGCCAAGTTCGTGCGTGGCGATATTTTCAAAATCCATTTTGCCCGCTTCGCCCGACATTGACCAGTCATAGGTCGCGTCATCGTAAATCTGATCCCATTCAACCAGTTGGCGATTGAAAGTCGGGCCGCCGAAAATACCCCAGACGATTGTTACGGCAATAGTGTTCGGATCGGAAAGATCGGCGAAATATACTTCATTTTGATTGTCCGGTGCGCTGGTGTCGGCAATCAAAGGTATATCAGTCGGCGCGCCATCGCCCAAGATGTTGTAATCAGCGACAGTTTCCCATTTGGCGATATCGCCGGTTAGATTGCCGAAAACAAAAGTCGGATCAAGACCTCGCGCGTTAGCAGGATTCACTACCCATGATTCAGGAGCACCTTTCCACTTGGCGTCTTTTGCCAAAAATCCATAGCAGGCGGTCGCGGTTAATTTGGCATTGCCTGATTTCGCGGCCTCATCTTTGCGGTGAATGAAAGCATAGCCCTCAACCTGCTTGCCGCTTTTCTTATCAAAGGCAGTGCCCAAGCTATAAACATTGTCTGCCACTTGTACGGCATTTGCCGGCAGTTGAAACTTTGCTTTCTGACTTTTTGCTAAAACCGTCTGCGGTTGGTTCGTCAACCAAGCCACACCTGCCGCAATAAACATTGAGACAATTAAAATTATCAAAAGTTTTTTATGCATATATTTTATAATTTTTTACTTACAATCTAACCTTATTACCGGCCCAAGAAGAAATTGAGAATCACGCCGAAAGGCGAAAATTTAAGCAATGTTTGAGGCGCTGCCGGAGCCGGTTCGGGCGCTGGCGCTGCCTGTGGGGCTGGCGCTGTTTGTTCTATTCGCGGTTGCATAGGGACAAATTCCCCCGGCGCCATCCCCCCGACCGTTCCTGGCCCGCTTTCCCTAGGCATCATTTGTTGGATATTAATTCCCTCACTTGGGGGCATTCCCATTCCTTCGCCCGGGGGCGGCGCCATCCTTTTGCCCTCCCTGGGCATCATTCTTTCCCGGTTTTCCTCCCGAGGCGGCATTTGTCCATCAGGTTTAGGGCCGGCTTGTTGGGGCATCATTTGGCCGCCCGGATTTTCCATGCCGGGACCCGGCTGAAATTCCCGATCGGATTCACCCTGGCCTTCGGGCCCGGATGGCGGACCCATTTTTTCATAACATGCCCGCATTTTCTCGCCGATTTCCCGTGGAGGCATAGCCGAGCCACTTTTAAACTTTTCCATCGTTCCCACCCCTACTTCAGAATTAAGGCACTCAAGCACAGAAGGCGGCATTTGCTGTAAAGATTCCTGAAATTTTTGCTTGCCCTCTTCCATTTGTTTCAAATCCGCTTCCGGAATCATTCCGTTTTCTTTGCCGAAATTAAAACACGTTTCTTGATTGTCGAGGTTATTGCAAAAGGCCTCGCACTCGTCTTTTCCTTTACAGCCGCCCGGGCCCTTGCCTTTTGTCTTTTTCGCCATTTCGGCATCTTTCTCATCCATAAAGCCGGCTGCTATGGCAAAATTAATGCATTCTTCAACGTGCGCGTCCTCGGCGCAGTAGGTATCGCACGCTTCTTTGCCGCGGCAGTTAGGCGGTTTAATTCCTTTTTTAAGCGCTCCGAGCATTTTTTGAGAATCGGCTTTTTCATTCTCACTCATAAAGCCGGCTTCCATGGCAAAATTCATACAAACTTCCATATTGTCCGGGCTGGAACAATAAGCATCGCAGGCCTCTTTGCCGCGGCAGGGAGGCGGTTTGATTCCTCTTTTAACGGCAGCTAACATTTTTTGAACATCTTCAAGTTCTTTTCCTTGGATAAAACCTGCTTCTACGCCAAAAGCAATACATTCTTCCATATGCTCCGACTCTTCGCAGTAGACATCGCATTGTTTCTTATTGCCGCAAGGAGGCGGCTTTACTCCTCTTCTGATTGCGGCTTGAACTTTTCTGGCTTCTTCCAACTCTCCCGGAGGCATTAAATTATTCTTTTCTGAAAAAGCGACGCACTCGTCAATGTTGGCTATATTGTTGCAAAAATTATTGCATTCATCTCTGCCGTTGCAGCCGCCCGGGCCTTTACTTTCCATCGCCATAAATTTCCTGGCCAGTCCAATTTTTTCTTTAGACATTAAATTATTCTTTTCGGCAAAAGCGACGCAGGCCTCTGTATTTTCCGATTTATCGCAATAGGATTTGCAAGCGGATTTGTCTTCGCAATTTCCCAATTCTTCAATCGGAAATTGAATATTCTGCGCCAATACCACCGAGCCGATCAGCGTCAGACCTATAACGATAAAACCGATAAGATATTTTATTTTCATATTATTGAAAGGGGTTGGTTATAATATTTTTAAAGGGGTTGGCTTTGTTGGCCGGATTAACATCGGGTTTGCTTTCTAAGGGATTCGTTCCTATTGACGGCAAGATGCCTTTGGTTGCGTTTTCGGTTATTTTTTTTGCTGCGTCTCCGGCGCTATCCAAAACTTTATTCCCTGAGGAATTTCTCCAGCTATTCCACCAAAAATAACCTCCAATGGCTAAGATGATTATTAAAATAACTGCGGCTATCATCAAAATTTCTTTTTTGGGCTTTTCTATAGGTGTATCCATGTTTTTGTTTAATTTTACCATTTTTCAATTTGAAAACATACATAGATGTCCACACCCATATTTAGAAATTAAAATCGCACATTTCTGTGCGATTTGTCAAACGCTTTTAAAAACTTAACTTAACAATGGGACAAAAACAAATCCGGGAAAATGCTTGATTTCAAATTTATTTTTGCTGATTTTTCTATATAAAACAATCTCCTGGCCTTCATACTGCTTGCCTATAGGAATTACCATTCTGCCTTTTACTTTAAGCTGGGCCAATAATTGAGGAGGCGTTTTGAGAGCGACCGCTGAAACCAATATCTTGTCAAAAGGAGCATATTCGGACAACCCCGCGTAGCCATCGCCGTGAATTATTATCACTCTCCCCTTCTTTATAAAACTATACTTTGATATATTTTGTTCGCTGAAATTTTTTAGTTCCAAAATGCGCTCAATGCCATATACTTCCCCCCATTTACCTGCGATTTCCGCGAGTAACGCCGTCGTCCAACCCGATCCGCTGCCAACATCCAATATTTTGTCGCCCGCCTCTGGCTGTAAAAGTTCAAGCATAAAAGCTACCGTAGTCGGCTGGGAAATAGTTTGTCCATACCCTATCGGCAAAGCTGTGTCTATTTTGGCTTTGTTTTTGTTTTCCGGTAATAAAAAATCTTCTCTTTTTATTCTCTTAAAAGCCCTGATAATTTGAGGAAATACGGGGATTTTATTTGTCCTTATCCCCCTCATTTTTATTTTCTTTCGGCAATTTTTTTCCAAATCCCTCAAAAGCTCTCAAAATCTCCAGAGGTATGGCGAACACAATCGTGTTTGATTGATCAGAACTTATGTCATTGATTGACTGAAGGGTTCTTAGGTGAAGAGCTCCCTTGGCTTCTGACATGATTTTAGCGGCTTTGGCCATATTATTGGCGGCGATTACTTCTCCCCCGGCCTTAATAATCATTGCTCTTTTTTCTCTTTCTGCTTCCGCTTGTTTGCCAATCACCCTCTTCATTTCTTCCGGCAATGTTATATCTTTCAGCTCAACATTAAGAACTTTTATTCCCCAGGGGTCAGTGGCTTTATCAATTACGCTTCTTATGTTTTCTGAAACTCTATCTCTTTGAGAAAGAAGATCGTCTAAGTCCACTTGGCCTACAGCATTTCGCATCGTTGTCTGCGCTAATTGCGAAATAGCATAGTAAAAATCTTCCACCTCTAAAATTGCCTTGTCGGCTTCATGGACCTTATAATAAATAACCGCATTAACGCTAACCGAGATATTATCTTTGGTAATCGCCTCCTGATTTGGCACATCTACCGCCTTTACTCTCAAATCAACTTTTTTATAAAAATAGAAAATCGGCCAGACCAATCTCCAGCCGGGCTCCATTAAACCAACGTACTTCCCCAACCTAAATTTAACCCCTTTTTGATACTGATTGACCTGTTTAATGGAAATTAGAACTATAAATCCTACGATCCCTAAAATTATCCCAATAATATCAAACATATATTATAAGTTTACCATAATAAAAAATTTAGGCAAGACAATTCTTGAAGAACAAATGCTCCGACACCTGGATTCGAACCAGGAACCCACTCCTTAACAGGGAGTCGCTCTACCGTTGAGCTATGTCGGAATATATTAAATTTTTAATTTAATCTAATCACATACTAAATATAAAAAGGCTCTTTGTAAAGATATTGATCACAAAGAGCCCTTATTTGTTTTGGCTTATCGCCTCCATAATTTTGCTTTTTATGGAATCAGAAGTATCGAAAAAATCTATCGTGACGACTGGAATCTCCGGATGCCGTTCCCGGTCTCCTTCCGCCCATCTCTCTCCCGTAACAGAAATTGGGCAAACTTTATATTTCGCGCTGCCAACATAAATAATAAAGAAATCTATTCCCCTTGCAACATCCGAAAAAGAAAGTTTATCCGTCTGTAAAAAATCGCGAATAATCCCTCTCTCTTTCAACTCTTGAAGAGAATGTCTTATTTTTTCTTCCCGTCTTTCCCCTATTTTATAGGACCAATATTGAAATGGTATTCTTCTTCGAATATCCTCGCAAATTTCATAAAATTTTTTTTCTTTCAATTTCTCCCCCCTTTTTTCAATGAACTGTTTTATTCTAAAGAGATATTCTAGAACAATTCCGGAAAATTTGCAATTTTAATATCCTTCAAGTTTTTTCAGATTATGATGCTGACGAATTCTTTCAAGCGCTTTGAATTCAATCTGGCGGATGCGCTCGCGAGTAACTCCGAATTCGTTGCCGACTTCTTCAAGCGTATGCGCCACTCCGTCTTCCAGGCCGAACCTCATTTTCAAAATTTTCTGTTCCCGCGGCTGAAGGTCATTGATAATTTCTTTTATCTGGTCGGCTAAAAGACGCATTGCCGCCGACTGGACCGGCGTTATTCCTTTTTCGTCTTCAATAAAATCGCCAAGCGACGAATCATCTTCATTGTCGCCAACCGGCGCTTCAAAAGAAATTGTGTCTTGGGAAATTTTTATTATATGGCGGACTTTTTCAACATCAATGCCCATTTCGGAGGCAACCTCCTCCGGCAATGGTTCTCTGCCTAAATCCTGGAACAACCGCCGTTTCATCTGGGTGTATTTGGAAATGGTCTCAACCATATGCACCGGAATTCTGATAGTGCGCGACTGGTCGGCCAGCGCTCTGGTTATTGCCTGTCTTATCCACCAGGTGGCGTAAGTTGAAAATTTAAAACCCCGGCGGTAATCAAATTTATCAACCGCCCGCGCCAATCCCATATTTCCTTCTTGGATCAGATCCAAAAGAGTCAA
>JAHJZO010000019.1 GCA_018826255.1 Patescibacteria group bacterium
AGATTTATTTTAATTGACGCCTACGCTTTAATCCATCGGGCTTATCACGCCTTGCCGCCGCTAACAACCAAAAACGGCGAGATGGTTAACGCGGTTTTTGGGTTTTCTTCAATTTTATTAAAAGCTATTAATGAACTTAAGCCAGATTATATGGCGGCTGCTTTTGATATGCCCGAGCCGACATTTCGCCATGAGGAATATAAAGAATATAAAGCCAAACGACCGGAAGCGCCGCCCGATTTGTATCCGCAAGTGCCACGGGTCAAAGAAATTCTCAAGGCGCTGGATGTCCCAATTTACGAAAAACCAGGATATGAGGCGGACGATATTATCGGGACCATAACTAAAAAGATTACCGATAAAGATATTGAAGTTTTAATTCTTACCGGAGATATGGACACGCTCCAACTCGTTAATGATAATATTAAGGTTTATACGCCAAAGCGCGGTTTGAGCGAACCAATTATTTACGACGAGAAAAAGGTTATAGAGCGTTTTGAAGGCCTGAAACCGAGCCAAATGGTCGATTTTAAGGGGTTAAAGGGTGATCCGTCGGACAATATTCCTGGTGTAAAGGGAATTGGCGAGAAAACAGCAATTAATTTATTGAGCCGTTATAAAACGATAGAGAAATTATATGAAGCAGTCGGGAAAGATGAGGTTGAGGGCGCGAGTGAATCCGTTTTGAAGAAATTAAAAACGGGAAAAGATATGGCATTTTTTTCAAAAAAGTTATCAATTCTTGATTTGAATGTCCCGATTGATTTTTTACTAAAAGAAACTGAATTTGGAAAGCCGGATAAAAATAAACTTGTAGAAATTTTTAGAGATTTGGGTTTTACGCGCTTGATCGAAAGAATAAACTTCCCCGGTGAACAAGCCGGCCCACGCAGGCAGGGAACCTTAATTATGCCGGTGGAGCCCACCCCACGGGATGGGGGAATTTTTTTATCATACAGTTTAAAAGATAATGGCGATTTAGAATCGCTGGCGATAGGCGATAATGACGGTATTTCCATTTTGGAAAATAATTTTTCAAGCGTATCTGAAATTTTGTCTGATAAAAAAATAAAAAAAACCTGTCATGATTTTAAACCGCTCATCAAAGCGTTGTGGAAGGAAGGGATTGATTTAAATGGATTGGAATTTGATTCATATATTGCTGCCTATATTTTAAATCCGGGTGAGCGCGATTATGGAATTGAAAAGTTGGCTCTTAAAGAATTCGGTCAATCGTTTTCCGGAGAACCGGCGGAAATTTTGGCCGCCAAAATTGATATTTTGAAGCGGTTAAAACCAATTTTTAAAACCCGCCTTACCGCAACGGAAACAGAAGATATTTTTGAAAAAATTGAATTACCCCTAATCCCAATTCTCGCGAAAATGGAAGAAACGGGAATTAAATTGAACAGCAGAAATCTTAAAAAGATAAGCAGGCAATTAGAAAATAAACTAAAAAATTTAGAAAAGAAAATACATAAATTGGCCGGCGAAAAATTTAATATCAATTCACCACAACAACTCGCGGAAATTCTTTTTTTAAAGTTAAAAATTCCCGGAGCGTTGAAGGGCGGACGGATAAGAAAAACTCCCGGAGGCGCGCTTTCAACAAATGCCGGCGAATTGGAAAAACTAAAAGCCAAGCATAAAATAATAGACGAAATTTTAAGTTATCGCGAACTGGCGAAATTAAAATCTACATATGCCGACGCCCTGCCCGAATTGGCGGATAAAAGCGGCCGTGTACATACTACATTTAATCAGGCGGGAACGGCTACAGGTCGCCTTTCAAGCCAAGATCCAAATTTACAAAATATTCCGGCTCATGGCGCTTGGGGGGATAAAATAAGGGCGGCTTTTATCGCCGAGAAAGGTTTTAAACTTCTTTCCGTTGATTATTCGCAAATACAATTGAGAATTATTGCCGCGCTGGCAAATGATAAAAAAATGCTCGAGGCGTTCGAAAAAGGTTTGGACATTCATAAATTTACGGCATCGGAAATCAATAACGTTCCGCTAAATAAAGTAACCCCGGAAATGCGCTTCGCGGCCAAAGAGCTGAACTTTGGAATTATTTTTGGAATGGGCAGTCAAAGTTTTGGGGAATCCGCCGGAATAAGCAGGGAACAGGCGGAAAAATTCATCGGTGAATATTTAAGAGATTTTTCCGGCATTGCGAAATATATATGGAAAAATTAAAAGATGACGCTCGTAAAAACAGTTTTGCGAGCACTTTTTGGGGCCGGCGGCGATATTTGCCCGAATTAAATTCTCCCAATTATATGTTGCGCTCCCAAGCGGAGAGGATTGCGGTTAATATGCCGATTCAGGGCCTAGAAGCCGATATAATAAAAAAGGCGATGGTTGAAATTGATAGTTGGATTCAAAAAGAAAATTATGGCGGAGATTTAAGAATGCTCTTACAGGTTCATGACGAACTATTGTTTGAAGTAAAAGAAAATTTAGCGACAAAACTGGCGCCAAAAATTACGGAATTAATGAGCGGCGTAATAAAATTAAAAGTGCCGATTATTGCCAAGGCCAAGTTTGGCGATAATTGGTCTGAAATGAATGCCCGAACTTCCTGAAGTACAAACAACCATCGATGGTTTGAATAGGAAAATTAAAGGTTTAACAATAACCGAGGTTTGGACTGACTGGCCAAAGTGCTTTGGGCGTTCGCAAGGCGGTTTTAGCGGTTTTAAAAAGGAAGTAAGGGGCAAAAAAATAATTAAAATTTGGCGAATCGGCAAAAATATTATTTTTAATTTATCGGGAGAAAAAATAATGTTGATTCACCAAAAAATGACGGGGCATCTTCTTGTTGGGGGGTGGATCGCGCGGCGCGGAAAGTGGGTACCAAAACAAAAAGGGGTGTTGGCGGAAAGGGTAAATAGTTATATACACACAATGTTTTCACTGTCAGAGGGAAAGATGATGGCATTTTCCGATATGAGGAAATTTGGAAAAATTCTGGCGGCTAATAAAGAAAATTTTGAAAATCTGGATGATATAAAAAATATCGGGCCTGATCCATTGGCGCCGAATTTCAAATTTGGAGATTTTAAAAAGTTAATTACCGGAAAGCGGGGGCCGGTCAAAAAAATTTTAATGGACCAAAATATTATTTCCGGCATAGGCAATATTTATGCCGATGAAATTTTATTTGTTGCCAAAATTCATCCTCTCGCGAGGACAGAGAAATTAAATGACGAAAAATTAGAGCAAATTTTTAAGGCGATTAAAAAAATTCTTAAAAAAGCGGTAAAATTGCGGGGGACTTCCGCCTATGATTATCGCGACACGGCCGGCAAACCGGGTCATTATGGCGAGGCGCGCCTAGCTTATCAAAGAAATGGCGGGAAATGTCCCAATCGGTGTGGTGGTATAATTAAAAAAGTTAAAATTGGCGAACGTTCGGCGCATTTTTGCCCAATTTGCCAAAAGGTATGATCATATTTTTATACGGCGAAGATTCTTTTGGGATTAGCCGGAAAACAAAGGAGATTATAAAAGGATATGAAGCGAAAAATCCAAGCGGCTTAAACTTGTTTGAGTTTGATTTTATAGAAAATCATGTGGAAGATTTTTTTGATTCAGCTAAATCCGGTTCAATAATTCCGGAAAAAAAACTATTCATTTTAAGAAATATAAACAAAATTGATACAGAAGCTTTTTTACAGTTCTTAAAAAAGCAAAATTTTGGAAATAGGGAAGACATAATTTTACTTGTCGTGTCTTTGAGTGATTCTGCCAGTGGAGAACTTTTTAAATATTTGATTAAAAAACCAAACCAATCTCAGCATTTTAAGCCATTTAAAGAATATGAAGTTAAAGCGTGGGTTCGGCAATCCGCCGATTTATCGGGGATAGACCTTACAAGCGAAGCGGTTGATTTTTTAGTCGCTTCCTGCGGTACCGACCTTTGGCGGCTTAGTTCTGAAATAAAAAAAATAGCCGATTACAAAATCAAAGGGGTAGTCAGTAAGTCGCAAATTGAAGGACTTACAGTTCCGGGGGTGGACTATAAAGTTTTTGAACTGACGGACGCTATAGCTAAAAAAGATAAAAAAAGAGCGTTGGAGGCGCTCTATAAGGCGCTTGATAATGATGAAAAGCCAACAGAGTTATTGGGGTTATTGGCCTGGCAGATAAGAAATATTTTACGGCTTAAATTAAATCCCGAAAAATCATCAAGCTTAAAACTTCATCCGTTTGTTTTGGGTAAAGCGGCGGCGGCGGCAAAATTATTCTCAATAGAAGAGTTAGGCGCGTTTCTTTCTAAAATTATCGCTCTGGACTTGGCTTTTAAAACAAGCAGTCACGACGAAAAAATCAGATTGTCACTATTGATCGCGGAGTTATAGTTTATTAACTGTCTTGGTTAGTCGCGATTTCAGCCGCGAGGCAGTGTTTTTCTTTACCAGGTTCGTTTTTGCGGCCTTATCTAGGGCTTTGTAAACCTTTGGCAACGCTTCGCCGGCGCCCTTTTTGTCTTTGGCGGTCACAAGTTTCTTAAGCGATTTTATTTCATCTTTAAGCGAACGCGATTGTTTTACGTTTCTTACGCGCCGTCTTTTATTTTGCCTTAGGGCTTTTTTAGCAGATTTTGTTATTGGCATGGATTTGATAATACGCAGTTTTTTTGATTTTGGCAAGCTTTTCGGGGTATTATTAAAACAATGATATTTTATCTTGAAGGGAAAATTTTAGACAAAAATGAGAAATTTTTTGTAATTAATATTAATGGCGTCGGCTATAAAGTTTTTTCTCACGCCGGAATTTTAGAAAAAATTCCGGAAAACGGCCAAAATATCAAAATTTGGACCCATCTTTATGTCCGCGAGGATGCCATGGACCTGTATGGTTTTTTGGATAAAGATGATTTGGATTTTTTTGAAATGTTAATTTCTATTTCCGGCATCGGCCCGCGTTCGGCGCTCGGGATTCTTGAAGTGGCGCCTGTTTCAAGCTTGAAACAGGCGATTGTTTCCGAAGACGAGACATTTTTCACCAAGGTCTCTGGTATCGGCAAAAAAACCGCTCAGCGGATGATTTTGGAACTTAAAAGCAAATTGATTAAAACCGTTGTTTTGGAAAAAGGCGAATTCAAAGAAATGGGCGACGCCTTTGAAGCGCTTGTGTCCTTGGGCTATAGGGCGAGCGATGTCAGACGGATTTTGAACGAACTGCCAAAGGACGGCGGTAATGTCGAAGCCAAAGTAAAAGAAGCTTTGAAAAAATTGGGTCAGAAATAATTCTTGATTTTTTATTTTTATTGGTGTAGTTTGAAATCTATCAGGAAATTTTGATAGTTTCTTGAAATTTTAATAGGAGGTGTGAAATGCTGAATATCGTAAAAATTGAAGCCACTACTCTTCCCGATGCTTGGTTCCAGTGTGTCGCCATGATTACTGAACCGGGGGTGGCAAGGAAACGACTAATTGACAGTGGTTCCTATGAGGGGCAATTTCGTTTGGAATTCGATTTTGTAGTTTTCCACGTTCTTTTTCCGGGGGCCAGGCCGCTTGTGCCCGACATCCCGCCGGGACTTGGCATTCCACCGCCAACCGACATTGATTATGTTAATGGGTATTTTGGGCGTTATTTAATGACCGATGTTAAAACGGGGAATGAGCAATATACCTATGGAGAGCGGCTTGTTCATGCGCCAACTTCTGTAATTTTGCATATTGACAAGGAGCAGACATTTTTAGGCGCCAGCGGCAAGGATTTTGTTAATCAAATGGAAGAGGTTATTGAACGATACAAAAAATATGGCCCTGGTAATAATCAAATGATTTTACAGGTCGGTCAGCCGGCCGATATCATGCTTAAAGATCCCCCTTGTTTGCGGCATATCGATACTAGAATTGAGGATGGTAAATTGCATTTTATCATCTATTTCCGCAGCTGGGATCTCTGGGGTGGACTTCCCGCAAATTTGGCAGGCATTCAGTTGGTTAAAGAATATATGGCCGAAGAAATCGGAGTTGAAGATGGTGAAATGATTTGTCTCAGCAAGGGACTGCATCTTTATGACCATTGCTGGGAAGTCGCTGGAATCCGCCGCGGCTTATCAGCTAAGGAAATCGCGATTTTGAGACAAATTCCTGAAAAGGAGGCCCAATATGGAAACTGTTGGGAAAAAGATTGAGGATGGCCGAAAAATAATTTCTGAATCCCTGGTTAGATTATATGCTTTTTCTCATCCTGAAAATGGGGATGCGGTTGCCAGTTGGGTGGCGGCCGAAAAATGGTTTAAGGAACAAGGATGTGGGATTGTTTCGGATGAGGAATATAGTTCTTATAAATTCCGGGTCATTGAAATCCCCGGAGATGGCAGTACTTTATACTTTATAAAATAAAATCCCCCGCGATGCGGGGGATTTGAATTTGGTTGCATAAAGTAAATTGTAACTTTACATATCTCATATGCTATAGCATATCATATATGTAATTGGCAGAGGAAGGGTTTATGTGTGTCTTACTATTGAGAAAATATTTTTACCAACCCACATGCTTTTGCCCGACCCCTTTCTCACATACCATCCATTAATCAGGAATGGTCCAAGCCACATCATACCAAATGAATAGACTGGGCCTCCATAATGCTGCCATTTTTTAAAACGAAAAACCCATAGATGTAGTTCTACCTCTATTCTTGATTCACCGCCTCTAATTATGTCTTTCATTTTATTTACCCCCTTTATTTTTAATGAGCTTATTGTGAGTATCTACAACTCTATACGAACCTATTTTAGCAAAAATACTTAAACTACTCAACCGCTACCTAGTTATTCAGGTAGTTATTCTGTTCTGCTCTGAACGACTAGGCAAGAAATGCGGTTTGCCCTTATTATCGCTGGACTTCCCACGCTTCACGCTCGCCAATTCCAACCCCTACTTCGCTCGCTCTTTTTGTTTTGGGCGTGTGTTGGCGTTTGACAAGTTGGTAGCCCCTCCGTCCCGCCTGCTGGCGGGACTTCGGGGCTTCTTTTCTCTGCGCGGGGCTGTCTGCGCAATTCCCCTTCGGCCTCCGCCTTAGGGAACGCGAAAATCCTAAAACCGATGAAAAAGTGGTGGGGGTGGGTGTGAGGAAAATTTATTTTCCGAACCAAGTTTTAATTTTTTCTTCAATCGTATCGCGCGGGACCGTAAATCGTTCCCGCGATACCCTCAAAATAGTTTCTCGGTCGGCTTCGTTGCCGTCTTTGGGTATTGGCGGCAATGTAATTGCCGAAAAAGCCCGCGACATTTTCCCGTCAATCAAAAGCCGGAGCGAGATGTGGTGATTTTCCAATTCCTCAAAGTCTTCGCTCGTAAATACGGGCTTCATTTCCTCCGCCAATTCCTTGGCGTCGTAGCTTCCCGCGCGGAAAGCGATAATTGTGCCTATATTGCCGAAAACAGCGTGTTTTATGGCCTCCGGCAACTGATAGAGGTATTGGTGGGCGATAGTCAGATTGAGCCGGTATTTACGAGCCTCGGAAAGGATTGAAGGGAAAATGTCGGTGGAGAAATTCTGAAACTCGTCTATGTAGAGGTAGAAGTCCTTGCGGACTTCCTCGGGGAATTCTTGCCGCTCCAGAGCGGCCAGATACATTTTCGTAACGATAACAGAACCCAACAAGTTTGATTTATCTTCGCCAATCTTGCCCTTGGAAAGGTTGGCCAAAAGTATTCGCTTTTGGTCCATGATAAAACCAAAATCAACCGAGCTTTTGGTCTGCCCGACAATGTTTCGGAGCGGCGCGCTCGTCAAAAGTTGTCCGACTTTGTTTTGAACCGGCGCGATTATTTCTTTTCGGAAACGCGGGTCGTATTTTTCGTAGTCTTCAATCCAAAACATTTTTACAACCGGGTCTTTAATGTTGCCGACGATAATTTTTCTAAACTCGTCGTCCACCAGCATGCGATACACGCCGAGCAAGGTATTGCCCGGAGTGTCCATCAAAGCCAAGACGCAGTTGTATAAAATGTGTTCCAGCCGGGGGCCCCAAAAATCTTTCCATAAGTGGCGGAAGACGGAAATAAGCGAGGAAGCGACAAGCTGTTTCTCGTCTTCGCCTTTGGCTTCCAAGATATTTATGCCAATGGGATTCTCTTTGTCCGCCGGATTGAAATAGACGACTTCGTTCGTGCGGTTTTTCGGAATGAAGTTTAGCAGGTCTTCCACCAGATCGCCGTGCGGGTCAATCAGGGCGACGCCGTGATTGAAGCGCAAGTCCTGTATGACCATGTTTTTGAGGAGGGTTGATTTACCCGTGCCAGTCTTGCCGATAATATAGACATGATGGCGGCGATCTTTCGGTCTTATGCCGAACGCGCGACGCTCTTCCCGAAAAGTAGTTTCGCCGAGCGACTCTATTTCGTCTAAATGATGTTCGTCCAAAGAATAAAAATTGTTTCTCGC
>JAHJZO010000020.1 GCA_018826255.1 Patescibacteria group bacterium
ATTGATTTTCTTTTTTTACAACATTTCCTATTGCCTGGATCAAATGAGTTTTACCAAGCCCCACTCCTCCGTAAATAAATAAGGGATTATATTTTCTTCCAAGATTCTTTGTTACCGCCAGGGCGGCCGCGTGCGCCAATTCATTTGAGGAACCAACTATAAAATTATCAAAGGTATAATGAGGGTTTAAATTTGTCGCGGCATCAATATTTAATTCCTGAAAATCCAATTGTTTTTTTAAAACCTCATCTGTTCGGGGGGTTGATTTTCCCTTGTAAGCTTCATTGGGGGAATTTGGTTTAATTTGATAAGTTACATCCTTAATTTCCGACTCAAGGTTTCTCAAGGATCTTAGAATAAATTTATGATACTTATTTTCTAACCATTCTTTTGTAAAACTATTTGGAACAGCCACGGTAACAACGCCCCCACTCTTATCGGTGATGGAAGTATTTTGCAACCAGGTTCTAAAATTTGCCTTTGAAACCTGAAGTTCTATTTCTCCTAAAGCCGCTTTCCACAGTTCATCTAATTCCATGATTTTTTATAATTCTAATTGAGTATAACACCGGAGTTATTAAATTTTAAAAATATTTTTACCACAAAAAAGTTTACAACCTGTGGATTATTTGTGGAGAAGTATAAAACAGATGAAATGTTTGACTCAATATTTGTTTTTATGTTAAAGTATTGCCACTATGAGTAAAACATTTAATCCCAAAAAGAGTAAAAGGAAAAAGAAACATGGGTTTTTGAAAAGAATGAAAAGTTCCGGCGGACGGAAAATAATTGAGAGGCGTCGTCGTAAAAAGAGGCAGAGTTTATCGGTTTAATTTTATCATGCTACCTCAAAAAAATCGCCTAAAAACCGATAGAGATTTTAAGAAAGTGTTCAACGAGGGGAGGACATCAGAGGGGAGCCTTATAAAGATTAGGTTCTTAAAAAATTTTAAGAAATATTCAAGATTTGGCTTTATTATAAGTAATGCCTTTGAGTCCAAGGCCGCTTCCAGAAACTCAATTAAGCGTCGCATTAGGGCAGTGGTTTATTTTTTACTAAAAAACATAAAACCGGGATTTGATATTATTATTTGGCCAAAAGCGGCGCTCAAAAAGTCCACATACCAATTAATTTTAGATAATTTTAAGAACATACTAATAAACAATGATATCCTATCTATTTAATACATTTTTTTATCAGCCGTTATTTAACGGTTTGATTTTTTTATACAACATTGTTCCCGGCCATGACATGGGTATTTCCATTATTATTTTAACGATTTTGATCCGCCTTATTATTTGGCCACTGACAGGTAAGGGAATTAAAAACCAAAGAGCTTTAAGTAAAATTCAGCCTCAAATTGATGAGGTTAAAAGAAAATTTAAAGACAATAAAGAAGGGCAGGCAAAGGCGCTTATGGCTCTTTATTCTGAAAATAAAATCAGTCCTTTTGCCGGCCTTTTACCTATTATTATACAGCTCCCGATTATTTTCGCCCTATGGCGCGTCTTTTTGAATAGTGTAAATTTGGATTTAAATTCACTTTACTCCTTTGTTCCGGCGCCGGTTGCCGTTCAGTCAGTTTTTTTGGGGTTATTTGATTTATCCCAAAGAAGCGTGGTATTAGCTATTATATCTGGAGTTTTACTATACCTTCAGACAAAAATGATAATGCCCTCTTATGCTAAGGTCCCGGAGGGTAAGTCGTCAGGAAGTTCTGATTTTGGCCGCATGATGGCTAAACAAATGCTATATCTGGGGCCGATTATAAGTATAGTGGTTTTCTGGTCATTGCCCGCGGCGCTCCCTCTTTACTGGATTGTAGTGACTCTTTCAACCATACTTCAGCAATATCTCAATCAAAACAATGGAAGAGAAATTAACAAAAATTAAAGATGTCATTACCGATTTTTTTAATAAGACCGGAATTGCTGTTAAAATCAAAACCATTGAAGCGACTGCCAGCGGCTCGATAGATGTGTCTCTATTTGTCCAAGATGCTAGTTTATATATTGGTGAAGGTGGTAAAAATATAGGCGCCTTCGAAAGTATTTTGCGTTTACTTATAAAAAAACAACTGGGAGAAGTGTTTTTTTTGCGGCTGGATATTAATAATTATAGAAGTTTGAAAGACGAATCCTTAAGGGAACTCGCCAAAAAAGCCGCCC
>JAHJZO010000021.1 GCA_018826255.1 Patescibacteria group bacterium
AAAAATAATAAAAAATATGTTTTTTAGATTTTTTGACAAGTTGGAAGATAAAGTTCGTTCACGTCTAAGCAGAAGGCCAATTTTATACGCGTTCTTGAGTGGTATTGGCACAGTTCTTTTTTTTAGGGGAGTGTGGATGATTGCCGACGAGTTCAGTTTTATGACCGGAAAAAAAGCTTATTGAAAAGACGGAAAAAGAAGTTAGAACGGAAATGGTGACCTTAGAGGAAATACATACTTTATTGCAGAAAATTGAAAAGCGTCTCGGTGAATTTGACAATAAGTCTAAAGATGATATATAATGGCAGACAGTAAGTTTTCTCATAAGTTGCGGTTCTTATGCTATTCACTGGCGTAAGGCGGACTTACAGAGAGGTCGTCTTACGCTTAAAAAGTAAAAAAGAACACAAATGGCTAAAAAGTTATACGTTGGCAATTTGTCATATAACATGACGGAAGATACCCTCAAAGAAACTTTTTCCGCTGCTGGTTCCGTTGATTCGGCGATTATCATAAAAGATAAAATGTCCGGTAGATCAAAGGGATTCGGTTTCGTAGAAATGTCTTCAGACGAGGAAGCTCTAAAGGCAGTCGAAATGTTTAATGGCAAAGAGCTTGATGGCCGCGCGCTCACAGTGAATGAAGCGCGACCAATGGAAGAGCGCCCGAGACGGGACAATCGCTACTAATTCCAAAATCAAAACCCCCGCAACTGCGGGGGTTTTGATTTGTTTTAAAGCCGGAATTCACGTATTATAATCACAAATGTTCGATATTCGCGAAATCACAAATAAGATAGAATACAATCCGTCGTCAATTGACAAAAATGCGCCATTTACGCAGGCATGGTTTTATGGCGAATGGCAGGAAGCGATGGGCCGGAAAGTTAGAAGATTTGAAATGCGCGATAATTCGGAAACCGTAGGATTTTTTCAGGCGATAAAGTATCCACTACCGTTCGGTAAAAATATTCTATACATACCGCATGCGTCCCTTCTTCGCCAAGGCTACGAAGGGCAAGCAGAATTTTTAAAAGTGTTTCGTAATAAATTAATCGAAATCGCCAAAGAAGAAAATGCGATTTTCGTCAGGTTTGACTTGCCCGCCGAAGTCCCGCCAAGGCGGGACGAAGGCGGGGTCGCTATAAATAAATATTTTAAAAAAGTTCCTTTGTACGCTTATCATTCGGTTTATTTTCAGCCAAAATACGAATGGATTCTTGCTCTTGATAAACCGGAGAGCGAATTGCTTAACGATATGCCCAAAGACAGCCGCTATGATATCCGTTACGCGGAAAATAAGGGAATAACGGCGGAAATCATTGGAAATAATTTGACAAGCTATCTTGATTTTTTCTATGGCTTGATGGCAAAAACCGCCCGGCGTAGCAATTTTAATCTGCATCCCAAAGAATATTATAAAAACGTCTTGGTGAATTGCGAGAAAAATAATAATGCCTTTTTTGTAGCGGCTAAAAATAACAGCGATATTATAGCCATGAACTTCGTTTTAATTTTTGGTGAGACCGCGTATGTTGTTTTCGGCGGTTATGATGATAGATTTAAGCATTTAAGGGCGCCGCGACTGGTATATTGGAAAGGAATTATTACCGCCAAAAACAGGGGATGCAAGTTTTATAATTTTGGCGGGGTCAGTTCTGGCGACAGCTATGGATCATATGATGGGATATCAGAATTCAAAAAAGGGTTTGGCGGAAAAATGCTGGAACATCCGGATTCTTATGATTTGGTGATAGAGCCATTCTGGCGCTGGCTGTATAATTTAAGAAAATGGGCATCAAATCAAAAATAAAAAATTTTGTTCCAGAGCGAATTATTTCTCTTTATCATCTTTGTTTGGCCGCCGCCGCAAGTTTTTTTTACGGTTTTCCGTCAAAGAAAATGATCGTTATCGGTGTAACCGGCACTAAGGGAAAAACTTCTGCCGCTAATTTTATTTGGTCGGTTTTAAACACTGCCGGATATTCAACGGGGATGCTCGGAACAGCCAATATCAGAATTGGCGATATTGAATTGCCCAATAAATACCACATGACCATGCCGGGAAGATTTATTTTACAGGGACTGTTAAAAAAAATGGCCTCCGCTGGCTGTAAATATTGCGTTGTCGAAACAACCTCGGAAGGAATAAAACAATGGCGTCACTACGGAATTTATTACGACATGGCGGTTTTTACCAATTTATCTCCGGAACATTTGCAAGCGCATGGAGGCAGTTTTGAGAATTATAAAATCGCGAAAGGAAAAATGTTCGCGGCCTTAACCGCCGGCGAACATAAAAACATTAATGGTAAAAAAATCGAAAAAATAATTATTGCCAATTGCGACAATCTGCACGCGGAATATTATTTGAGTTTTCGCGCCGACAAGAAAATTACATATGGAATAAACAAAGGGGATTTTATTGCAAAAGATATTCATAATACATTGGAAGGTCTTGAATTTTCCGTTAACAATACCAACTTTAAAATAAATATTTTGGGCGATTTTAATGTTTACAATGCTCTTCCGGCGATAGTTATCGGTTCGGCGCTGGGGATTTCAAGTGATAAAATAAAAGAAGGTTTGGAAAATTTAAAAATTATTCCCGGCCGGATGGAAAGAATAAATGAAGGCCGGTTTTTGGTTTTTGTTGACTACGCACACGAACAGGAGGGGATGAATGCTGTTTTGGATACGGCCCGGGAACTGGTAAAAGACCATAAAGTTATTGTGCTTTTAGGAGCTGAGGGAGGGGGCAGGGATAAGGCAAAAAGGCCTATTTTAGGCGAAATTGCCGCTAAGAAATCTGATTTTATGGTCGTGAGCAATGTTGACCCATACGAAGACAATCCGAGGGAAATTTGCGAAGATATTGCAAAAATAGCGGAGAAATTTGATAAAATAAGAAACGAAAATTTATTTGTCATTGAAGACAGGCGGCAGGGAATTAGAAAAGCCCTTTCATTGGCAAAAGAAAATGATATAGTATTAATAACGGGGAAGGGCGCGGAGCAGTCAATTATTATTGGCGGCAAGCATTATCCGTGGGACGACCGCGTTGTTGTCCGCGAGGAGTTAAGCAGATTGAGAACTCCCATCAACGAATGACGAATCTTGTTGCGAATAAACGAATGAAACCTTGAGCGAATAACGAATCCTGAACGAAAAAACGAATAATAAAATATGAAAATATTAATTTTTTTACAAGGCACAATAATAATGCATAAAAGTGCAGAAGGTAAAACTCATGAAGAACAAGTAAGTCAGAGTTCGAACAAAGATCCGTCTACGGATGATTACATTTCCTATATTCCCGTTGGTGATGCAGTGAAAAAACTAAAATCTTGGCACACGCAAGGTGCGGAGATTTTGTATTTAAGTGCACACGAAAATGATGGAGACATTGAAACAGACAAATTAGTTTTAAGGAAATACGATTTTCCAGAAGGACAAATTTTCTTTCGTCACAATGGAGAGTCGTATAAAGATATTACGGAAAGAATCATTCCCGATATTTTGATTGAAGATGATTGTGAAAGTATTGGCGGAGAAAAAGAGATGACAATAACATATGTTAAACCGGAGGTTAAACAAAAAATAAGATCAATTGTTGTTAAAGAATTTGGCGGAATTGATAATTTGCCCGGTGATTTAAATGATTTATTAACGTTATGAGTGTAAAACCAGAATTAAAACGTGATGATTTAATATATCCTGATTTGAGTTACAAAGTAGTCGGTTGCGCCTTTGATGTGCATAATAGTTTGGGAAGCGGCCATCATGAAAAGTATTATCAGCGGGCATTAGCCGAAGCGTTTAAGGAAAAGGGATTAAAAGTTATTGAACAAGTTTTTTGTCCGATAATATTCAATGAAAAGGTAGTTGCTAAAAACTTTTTCGATTTTCTTCTGGATGACAAACTGATAGTAGAAATCAAGAAAGGCGATAATTTTTCAAAAAGACACATTGACCAAGTTTTAGAATATTTGAAAACCAGTAAAATAAAACTTGCCATATTAGTAAATTTTGGGTCTACTGAAGTTAAGGTCAAAAGAATTGTGAATTTTGATTAGTAAAAAATTCGTTATTCGTTTATAATTTCATTCGTTTATTCGTGATTAAATTCGTAATTCGTTGATAACTATGGCAAAAATCATTCCGGCATTAATAGTATCTGATAAAAATTTATATAACGATTTTGAAGAGTTAAAGGAAAAGTTTGAAAGACTTCAGCCGTTTTTGGCTGAATTTGATAATTGGGTTCAAATTGACATTACCGATGGTGAATTTGTTACCAGTAAAACCAATATCGGCCTTGATATGCTTTCTTACTTCACAAAATCGACCAACGTTGAATTTCACTTAATGATAGTAAGATTGCAACAAACTATTGATAAATGGATTGAACTTAAGCCAAAGAGAATTATTTTTCATATTGAGACCTGTACATCGGAGGATATTGAAATTATTATTAAAAAATGTAAACAAGCTCAAATTGAAATTGGACTGGCTTTAAATCCTGAGACGCCGTTTTCAAGCATAAATCCGTGGCTGGAAGAAATTGATTTGGTGATGTTTTTAGGCGTCACTCCAGGTTTCAGCGGCCAAAAGTTTATTCCTGAAACGATGGCAAAAATCGGACTATTGCGGCATAATCGCTCTGGTATTAAAATTGAAGTTGACGGTGGTGTAACGGTTGAAAATATTTATGAGTTAAAAAAAGCAGGTGTCGATATTTTTGTTGTCGGCACCGGCATTTTGTCCGCTCCTGATATTGGCCAGGCAATAGCCGAATTTAAAAGTGTTTTATCAAAATAATCTCTAAAGATGTCTCATTACATTCATGATGACAAGATAAAAGATCTCGAACTGATGGCGAACAAAATTCGCCAGTCAATTATTGAAATGCTGGTGGAAGCCGGTTCCGGCCACACCGCCGGATCTTTGGGAATGGCGGATATTTTCACTGCTTTATATTTTCACGTGTTGAATCATGACCCGAAAAATCCCGACTGGCCGGAGCGCGACCGGCTGATTTTATCAAACGGTCATATTTGTCCTGTCCGTTACGCGGTCATGGCCCATTCCGGGTATTTTCCGGTTGAAGAATTAAAGACCTTGAGAAAATTCGGTTCGCGGTTGCAAGGTCATCCGGAAAGAAATATGTTACCGGGAGTTGAAACGACATCCGGACCGCTCGGTTCCGGATTGGGAGAAGCGGTCGGTATTGCTTATGGCGCTCGGATGGACGGAAAAAAATTCAAAGTTTATTGCGCAATGTCGGACGCGGAACACCAATCGGGGAATTTATGGGAATCGGTCATGTTTGCCGGAAATAATAAATTAAGTAATTTAATCGGGATTATCGACCGCAACAATATCCAAATCAGCGGGATGACCGAAGATGTAATGCCGCTTGAACCGCTTCGCGCCAAATATGAAGCATTTAATTGGCACGTTCTTGAAGTTGACGGCCACAATATAGAAGAATTTGTTGATGCGGCGGAGGAAGCAAAAACTATTTTTGAAAAACCAACTGTGATAATTGCCCATACAATACCGGGAAAGGGGATTTCTGAAATGGAATTTGATTACAAATGGCACGGTATTGTCCCCAAGCCGGAAGATGGAGAAAGATTTCTAAAAGAATTAAGAAAAAATGTTGAATAAAAAAACCGAGAAAATTCCAACTCGCGACGGATTTGGCAAAGGGCTGGTTGATGCCGGAGAAAAAGACGAAAGAATTGTCGTTCTTTGCGCCGATCTTGCCGAGTCAACGCGTTGTCATTGGTTTAAAGAAAAATTTCCCGCAAGATATATAGAACTTGGAGTTGCCGAACAAAACTTGGCGACAATTGCTTCAGGACTGGCGAATTATGGAAAAATTCCATTTATTTCTTCTTATGCTGTTTTCAATCCGGGGCGCAATAATGAACAAATTAGGACGCTCGTCAGTTTAAGCAAACTGCCGGTTAAAATTGCTGGCGGTCATGCCGGAGTTTCCACCGGTCCGGATGGGGCGACACATCAGGGATTGGAAGATATTGCCTTAATGAGAGTCCAGCCGAATATGGCGGTTTTGGTTCCTTGCGACGCGATTGAAGCCAGAAAAGCCACATTGGCGGCTGCTTTTTACGATGGCCCGGTTTATATACGCCTTGGCCGCGAAAAAACAGCCATTTTTACCGCAGAAGAAACACCGTTTGAAATTGGTAAAGCGATTATTTTGAAAGAGGGGAAAGACGCGACAGTGGTCGGTTGCGGGTCGCTTTTATACAATGCTTTACTGGCTGCCGAAGAATTATCCAAAGATGGGGTTGACGTTGAAATAATAAATTCTCATACAGTCAAACCGCTGGATGCGGAAACAATTTTGAATTCGGTGAAAAAAACCGGTGCCATTGTCAGCATTGAAGAACACCAGATAATGGGAGGATTGGGCTCGGCCGTCGCCGAAATGCTGGCGCAGAATTTCCCAACACCCCAAGAATTTATCGGAGTTCGCGACCGTTTTGGCGAATCCGGCGAAGCCAATGAACTTATTGAAGCGCTTGGCATGGGCATTAAAGACATTAAAGCGGCAATTATTAAAGTTATAAAAAGAAAAAAATGAAAATATTTGGCAGACGACAATATGATTTTTTAGGCATCGGCGACATAACGATTGATACTTTTATTCGTCTTGAAAAAGCCCAGACAATTCGTGATGGCAATGGTAAAAAGCCAAAACTTTGTTTGAATTTTGCCGACAAAATTCCATATAAGGAGAAATATTATATTCCCGCCGTTGGTAATGCGGCTAACGCCGCGGTAGCCGCGTCCCGCTTGGGTTTGAAAAGCGCTTTGGTGACTAACATTGGAAATGACCGTGAAGGGATTGATTGCGTTGGGATATTAAAAAAAGAAAATGTTAATACCGAATTTCTCGCCGTTGACAGTAATAACAAGACAAACAGCCATTATGTTTTATGGTTTGGCGACGATAGAACGATTCTGGTCAAACATGAAAATTTTACATATCGTTTGCGGAATATCGGTGAACCTAAGTGGGTATATCTTTCTTCGCTTGGAAAAAATTCTCTGGCTTTCCACAATGAAATTGTAAAATATTTGAATTTTCATCCGAACATCAAATTGGCTTTTCAGCCGGGAACTTTTCAAATGGCATCCGGCAGGAAAGCGCTAGCGGAAGTTTACAGAAGAAGTGACTTATTTTTTTGCAATAAAGAAGAAGCGCAAAGAATTTTAGAAACAAATGAAAATAATATTTTGGAGCTTCTTAAAATGATCTCGGCGTTGGGACCGAAAATTATTGTTATCACCGATGGCGTCAACGGCGCCTATTCTTACGACGGGATGGAGATGCTTTTTATGCGGCCGTATCCTGACCCAAAACCGCCTTTGGAACGGACCGGCGCCGGTGACGCCTTTTCTGCCACTTTTACCATTGCTCTGGCCTTGGGGATGAGCATTAGGGACGCCCTCAAATGGGCGCCGATTAATCCAATGTCGGTTGTTCAGCAGGTCGGCGCGCGTGAGGGGCTTTTAACCAGAAAAGAACTGGAAGAATATTTGGCAAACGCTCCAAGCGATTATGAACCGAAAATTTTATGACAATTAAAGATTATTTAAAAGACACTATTAGCAATTGCTGGGCCTTGGGGCATTTTAATTTTTCGGAAAATGATGCCTTGCGGGCGATTGTTGAATCCGCCGCGGAATTAAAAACGCCGATTTTTGTCGGAGTTTCCGAAAACGAAAGAAAACATATCGGAATAAAAGAGACCATCGCTCTCGTTAGGGCATTTCGCGAAGAATTTGGGATTCCGATATTTTTGAATGCCGACCACCATAAAAATTTTGAGGCAGTCAAAGAAGTGGTGGATGCCGGATATGACGCGATTTTGGCTGACTTTTCCAAGTTGCCGTTTGAAGAAAATATTAAGATGACCAAGCAAAGTGTTGAGTATGCCAAGTCAAAAAATCCCGATATAATTACTGAAGGCGAACTGGGCTATGTCAGGGGAGAATCAAAAATCCAAACGGAAGTTATAGAAATAAAACCGGAAGATCTGACAAAACCGGAAGAAGCGGCACAATTTGTCAAGGAAACAGGCGTTGATTTGCTGGCGCCGGCTGTGGGTAATATTCATGGCATTGTGACCAATAATTCGGGGACAATAGACATTCAAAGAATCGGTGATATTAAAAAGGCGATAGGTGAAAATATTTATTTGGTTTTACACGGCGGTTCCGGTCTTAGCGAACTGGAGTTTAAAAATGCCATTGAAGCGGGGGTTTCCATGGTTCATATAAACACGGAAATCAGAGTTGCTTTTACGGAATCGTTGAGAAAAACCCTTCAAGAAATGCCGGAAGAAACAACGCCATATAAAGTCATGGCTCCGTCCGTCTTAGCGATGAAAAAAGTCATCGCCGAAAAACTAAAAATCTTTGGTAGTGTAAATAGATTATAAAACCCACCCCAACTTTCTAAACCCACCCCAACCCTCCCTTATCAAGGAGGGAGTAAAACAAAACGAGGAGGGGGCAAGCCAGATTCCTCCCCTGATAAGGGGAGGATAGGAGGGGTTGAATTAGTATGAAAAAACTTTACATTCCCTATAATAAAAAACTGGTTGAAGTGGCAAGAGAAAATAGAAAAAATCCAACACAAGCGGAAAAGAAAATATGGTTTGAGGTATTAAGAAGTAAGCAGTTTGAAAACTATAAATTTCTTCGTCAAAAACCATTAGATAAATTCATTGCCGATTTTTATTGCGCTGAATTAATGCTGGTTATTGAAATAGATGGAGATTCTCATGCGGCGCAAGAAGAATATGATATATTAAGGTCTGAAAAGTTAGACGCGTATGGAATTAAAGTTATTCGCTATACGAATGGCGATATAATATCTAATATAGACGGAGTTTATAAAGATTTGAAAGAAAAGATTAAAAAGTATAGAGGACATTTTGGGGGATAACCCAAACCCCTCCCATCCTCCCCTTATCAGGGGAGGAGATGCGTAAAGATGCCCTCCCTGACAAGGGAGGGTTGTGGGGTGGAGGAGTGTAAGTTCCCCTCCCTGACAAGGGAGGGTTAGGGTGGGTTTAATAGTGGCTCAAATAAGCCATATTTTGGTATATATTGCCCAAAAGCTTGACAAATATCTCCACCTATGCTATACTTAATACATGGTTAAGTTAGGTTAGTTTTTGTTCATTAATTGCCACTTCGGTGGCTTACAAACAAAATAAGGAGGAAGTGAAATGAAAAAGAATATTATTAATTGTAACGCCGACCCGTTTGTTCCCGAAGGATGGACCGTTGAGAAACATGAAAAAGGTGGGCAGCTCGAGTGGAATCCAGCAAATGTAGAATTGTATCCTCTCTGCGCTCAAAAAAGTGGACGCACCGGAGGGAAAGAGCTCCTTGAAGAACTTACTGGCAAGCCGGTTCTGAACGCGAATGTCCTGGACTATCTATACGCCCATCAGTGGAGCTACAATATTCCTAAAGTTGAAGAGTGGAGAACTGAAAGAGGCGGGGAAAAGATTATATTCTTCTGGGGCACTATCTACCGCGACTCGGACGGCCACCCGTGTGTCCGCTCTCTCTATTATGGAGGGGGCGATGGCAGGTGGATCACGTCCTATCGTAAAATTAACGGCAAATTTTTTGACAACGGTGATTTTGCGGCTCTGCGCAAAAATTGAACCCAGCTGTTAGTCCGTAGACCC
>JAHJZO010000022.1 GCA_018826255.1 Patescibacteria group bacterium
AGAAAAATTTTATGCCCGCGGAAAAATTCTCGGCTCGCGGTTTATGAGGCGCGAAGGGCGTCCGTCAGAAGAGGCGGTTTTGAACGCCCGGCTTATAGATAGGGCTATTCGTCCGCTTTTTGATCAAAACATAAGAAATGAGACCCAAATTGTTACAACCGTTTTGTCGCTTGACGAGAAAAACGACCCCGATGTTTTGGCGATGAATGCCGCTTCGATCGCTTTGCTCGTCTCCGACATTCCATGGAACGGTCCCATCGCCGCCGTAAGAATCGGCCGAATCGGAGACAAATGGGTGATCAATCCTTCTTTTTCCGAGCGCGAAGGCAGTGTGACCGATTTAGTTGTTTCCATTTCTTCCGATGGGAAAATAAACATGATTGAAGCCGGCCCATTAGCGGAAATAAGCGAGAACGATATGGTTGAAGCAATAGAATTCGCGCAAGAAACATTAAAAGATTTAATAAAATTCAATAAAAAAATAGCCGACGATTTCAAAACTCCGAAAACAGCTGTGACCATCGCTAAAGTTGACACCGATTTGAGAAATGAAGTCATTAAATTTCTCAATACCGATAATGCATTGGAAAAAGCGGTCTATGAAAAAGACAAAACACAGCGCGAAAATAATTTGAGCGACCTGAAATCCAAACTTGTAGAGCATGTTTCGGCAATTGACGCGACAAAAGTGGGAGAAGCGGAAACATTTCTTGAAGAAGCGATTGATGGAATCGTCCATAAAAATATCTTGGAAAAAGAAAAACGGCCGGACGGAAGAAAGCCGGACGAACTCCGAAATCTCTCTTCAGAAATCGGAATCTTGCCGCGGACTCACGGCAGCGGACTTTTCCAAAGAGGAGAAACACAGGTACTATCCGCGTTAACTTTGGGTTCGCCATCCGATGAACTGCTTATTGAGGGGATGGTTATTTCCACTAAAAAGCATTTTATGCATCAATATAATTTTCCTCCGTTTGCGGTAAGAGAAACAGGCCGGATGGGCGCGCCGGGAAGAAGAGAAATCGGTCACGGATCCTTAGCCGAAAGAGCGCTTTTGCCGGTTGTCCCCGGAAAAGAAACATTCCCATACGCCATCAGAATCGTTTCCGAAGTTCTGTCTTCAAATGGTTCATCATCTATGGGTGCGGTTTGCGGTTCAACCTTGGCGTTGATGGACGCCGGAGTTCCAATTACAAAACCGGTGGCCGGCATCGCTATGGGATTGATGTCCAATGAAAAAGGCGACTATAAAATTCTCACCGACATTCAAGGGCCGGAAGACCACTACGGCGATATGGATTTCAAAGTCGCCGGCACCAGAGACGGTATCACCGCGATGCAAATGGACGTTAAAATAAACGGCATTGACGCCAAAATCCTTAAAGAAGTTTTGGAACAGACAAAAAAAGCCCGGCTGGAAATTTTGGACAACATTTCAAAAACAATAGATAAGCCGCGGCCAGAGTTGTCGCCGCTGGCGCCGAGAATAATCACAATTCAGATTCCAGTTGATAAAATCAGAGAAGTTATCGGCCCCGGAGGCAAAATCATTAATGAAATTATCGCCACAACCGGCGCCGCGATTGATATTGAAGAATCGGGGCTTGTATTCATTACCGCTGAAAACGAAGAGGGCGGGCTCAAGGCCCAAGAAATTATCAAGGGTATAATAAAAGAATATAAAGTCGGCGAAATTGTTACCGGCAAAGTAGTTAACATTCTTGATTTCGGCGCTATTGTTGAATTCGGAAAGGGAAGAGATGGAATGATCCATATTTCAGAACTGGCAAACCGCCGAGTGGAAAAAGTCACCGATGTCGTCAGCGTTGGCGACGAAGTGAAAGTAAAAATAAAGAGAATTGAGGGAGGCAAAATCAGTTTATCCCTCAAAGACGCGCTGTAAACCCACCCTGTCCCTCCCTTATCAGGGAGGGCGAAAAAATATCCCCCTGATAAGGGGGATTAAGGGGGTTTCTCCAGCCTGTGAATAACATAAAAATAAAACTGCTTACGGCAGTTTTATTTTTATGTTATAATTACTCCAATGACAGAACCGAATCAAAAACAAACGGAAGATATTATAATAAGAACCATGAAAGACGACCTTGAGGGAAAGCCGAAGCCGAAACCAGCAGCAGTTATGCCCCCTTCGCCATTCACTCCAATTTCCAAAGAAGCAGAGTATAAAGCGTCTCCGGCGCCGATAACCCCCATCGCGCCGCCACCACCTCCTCCACCGCCAAAAATCGAATTTAAGCCGACACCCGCCCCCATTCCAAACAAACCACCTGTTTTAATCGTGCCGCCGAAAATAATACCGCCGAAAAAAATTCCGGAAATACCGGTAAAGCCATTGTACAAGGTAATGCCGGCGTGGATAAAATTGGGGATTATCGGATTAATAACCATCTGCGTTACACTTTCCGGGCTTTACGGTTATTGGAAAATTTTTATACAAAGCAAGCCACCGACAACATCTGTAAATCCTCCTGTCTCAACAACGACAATTCCAATGCTGCCTATAGCGCCATTGGCGACAAGCACCATTTTAGCAGAATTTTTCAGCAAGCTTCCAAACAAATCGATAACCATCGATTTGCCGACAAAAACACCGGCAGTGTTAATGCAAGCGCTGAAATCCGAAGCGGAAATCGAGGAAACTAGGGCTTCAGTTAAACAACTTAAAATAACATATCAAGGAACCCCACTAACAACGGAAGAATTTTTGAAATTATTTTCAATTTTTACCCCCAAAGATTTTCTGTTAAATTATGAGAATGAATTCGCTTTCGCTTTTTTTGCTCAAAAAGAGGGAGCGAGACCGATTTTAATTCTAAAAGCGAAAAATAAAACACTCGCCAATACTCAACTGACAAATTGGGAAAAAGCCACATTGGTAAGCGATATTTTGCCGTTATTTTTGAATAATATTAAATTGCCGCAGTATCTGCCATCGTTCAGAACGTATCTTTTTGTCAATCAGCCGGTGCGTTTTCTAAATATCAGCGCTCCTTTCGCTTCGCTAAACTACTCTATTTACAATAATTATGTGATTTTCACCACTTCCAGCGCCGGAATGTTTATTGTCTTACAGGATTTAACTGGCCAAAGTATCTCACAAAGCTATTTAGAAAACCTGAACGCTTCCATTAATGCGTTCGTTGAATAATCACTTGTGGACAACTCTGGGTTGACGGAATTTTCACTCATTTAATAAAATTTTAAGGGGTTGCAAGAACGCCCCTTTTTTGATATTCTGAAAATATGCTAGAACAAAAAATACTGGAAGAATTACAAATCTCTTTGGAAAAAGAGCGGGATTTGCTTACAAAAGAACTGGAGACCATTGCCACGCCAGATCCGAATGTTAAAGGCGACTGGGATATCAAACATTCCGAGTGGGGAGAAAATCAGATAACCAGCCAAGAAGAGCTTGAGAGCGGCGAAAGTGTCAACGAAATTGATGAAGATATGAAAAACAAAGCCCTTTCTGATAGTTTGGAATTGCGTTTAAGAGATGTTAACGACGCCTTAGAAAGAATGAAAGACGGAACTTATGGAATATGTGATTTTTGCAAAAAAGAAATACCTATTGAACGACTAGAGGCCAACCCGGCGGCAAAAACCGACATAGAAC
Source organism: Patescibacteria group bacterium (assembly GCA_018826255.1). Lineage (GTDB taxonomy): Bacteria > Patescibacteriota > Minisyncoccia > UBA10092 > UBA10092 > UBA10092. The sequence continues at coordinate 3,638 of JAHJZO010000022.1, forward strand.
ATGCCGGCTAAACTTTATTCGGCCGCCCTGCGCGGCATAAACGCGAAAATTGTGGAAGTCGAGTGCGATTTGGCGCCCGGCCTTTTTAATTTTAGTATTGTCGGTCTGCCCGACGCCGCAGTTAAAGAATCAAAAGACCGTGTTTCGGCGGCTTTGAAAAATTCCGGCGCTTCACCGCCGTCAAGGCGCAATAAAAGAGTGACTGTCAATCTGGCGCCGGCAGATTTGAAAAAAGAAGGCCCGGCTTACGACCTGCCGATCGCCCTGGGCTATCTTTTGGTTTCGGAACAAACAAAATTTGACGCGGAGAAAAAACTTTTCGCCGGAGAATTGGCGCTGGATGGCAACTTGAGACCCATAGCAGGTGTTCTTTCAATTGCTATTGAAGCGAAAAATCGCGGTTTCAAGACATTGTTTGTGCCAAAAACCAACGCCGCCGAAGCGGCGTTGGTTGAAAATCTTGAAATTATCGGCGCGAATAATTTAACCGAAATTTTAGATCATTTGGAAAATAAAAAACCTATAACTCCTCACAAAAATTCGGAATTCGGTAAAGAATTCATAAAAAATCTGGAAGAAGAACCGGAAATTGACATGGCTCTGATTCGCGGACAGGAAAAAGCCAAACGAGTTTTGGAAATCGCCGCCAGCGGCGGCCACAATATCATCTTTTCCGGCCCGCCAGGTTCCGGTAAAACCCTTCTAGCTAAAGCGCTGGCATCAATTTTACCGAAATTATGCCTTGAAGAAGCGATTGAAGTAGCAAGAATTTGGAGCGCCGCCGGACTTTTGAAAGAGGGAGGAGCGCTTTTATCGCAAAGGCCATTCCGGGCTCCGCACCATACGGCTTCAGGCGTGTCTTTGGTTGGCGGCGGCGCATGGCCACGGCCGGGAGAAATTTCATTAGCCCATAGGGGCGTTCTTTTTCTTGATGAGTTTCCCGAATTTTCCCGCGATGTTTTGGAAAATTTAAGACAGCCGCTTGAGGAAAATGTTGTTACTATCTCCCGCGCCCAGGGCAGTTTAACTTTTCCGGCGCAGTTTCTTATGGTCGCCGCGATGAACCCGTGCCCTTGCGGCTACCTAAACGACACGCAAAAAGAGTGTATTTGCGCTCCGGGACAGATTATAAAATATAAGAGAAAATTATCGGGCCCGCTTTTGGACAGAATAGACCTCCATGTTGAGGCGCCTCGGTTAAAATACGAGGAAATGTCTAAAGAAAGTTACGGCGAATCCAGTGGCGCGGTCAGAAAAAGAGTGGAAAAAGCGCGTGAAATCCAGACCGCGCGGTTTAAGAATGAAGGAATTTTAACCAACCGCGAAATGTCGATTCGCCATATCAAAAAATATTGCGCTTTAGATGAAACCGCGGAAAAAATGATGAAAAGCGCGGTCAGCTCAATGGGTTTCTCAACAAGAACTTATCATCGTCTGTTAAAAATCTCCCGGACCATCGCAGATTTGGAAAATTCCATCAACATAAAACCCCAGCACTTGGCTGAGGCTCTTCAATACCGCCCGCGAGAGGAGGTTTGACATACAAAAGAAAAACCACTAAAATTAATTTATAAATTTATGAAACAACTTGATCCAAAAGCAGTGTGGTCGTTCTTTTTTGGTTCTATTTTGCGCTGGTTCTTTATAATAATATTCCCGAGCATTTGGGGCATTGCGATTTTAAGTGGTCTTAATAAAAGAACTAACAATGGAGGCGATTTTTCATTTGGTTTTTTCAATTGGCTATGGGTCGTCATCCCAATTTTCCTTGTTTTGTGTTTCATTTGGGCTAAACTCACCTACTACTTTTACCGATATGAGTTAAGAGAAGACGGGTTTAGAAAAGAGCACGGCGTTGTCTGGAAAAAGTACGTAACCATCCCATATGATCGAATTCAGAATATTGATATTTATCGTGGTATCATAGCTCGTTTTCTCGGCATTTCGGATCTTCAAATTCAGACTGCGGGAGGAATTACGGCTGGAAGTTATGGATCATTCTCAGAGGGAAGGCTTCCCGGCTTGTCGCGCGAAATTGCAGAACAGCTGCGAGATGAACTTATTCAGCGAGCTCGCCAATCCAAGAATCAAGGGCTCTAAACTTTTCAAAAAGTCGAAACTTATTAACTAATTAATATATAAATATGAACCAAAAAGGTTTTGCAAAAATTATTTTAATTGTAATAATTTTAGTTATATTAGGTGTCGCTGGATATTTTGTTTTTACTAAACAAAACCCACAGCAATCTTCCACAACAAAGGAAACTCTATTGAACTATTATAGTAAAGAATTAGGAATTTCTTTTAAGTATTCTTCAGACTTGAAAGTTTATCAGCAAGATGAAAAAAACATACTTATTAAAACTCCATATACTAATCCCGAACATTCATTAGTAGTAATTCAGATGGGCATTTCAAAAGCTAGTAATCCCCAACTTGCAACAAAGGAGAGTATCGATTCTTTATTAAAATCACTCGGGCAAACGACTATTGAACAAGGATATAAAGGTAATTATCAGATATTAAAAGTTTCGACTACCTCACAATATTATTTTCTTGGTAGCAAAGGAACTTTTATTATTGGCGACTCCTTAGAGACTATTCCTTGGAAAGAAGATATCTTTCAAAAAGAAGGTGTATATCAAGTTTATAGATTAAAATTTGACGCTATCAGGGACTCAATTAATTTTGATTAGAATTTGTCGCTAAAGAAAAACTTAAAATTGTTAAAGTTCAAGATTACATATTTCACATGCTATAGTATTCTATATATGTAATTTGAATAAGAGGAAAATTATATCTAGTTTTTGCTTGTTTCGACCTGTGAATAAGTGACAATTGACAAAAATTACCTGCTTGCTATACTGGTAATGTCAACCACGGATTACCAATTGTACCCTGAAAGTCCGGGATTCTTCCCGGATTTTTCTTTTGCCCATATTTTTGATAATCTTAAGACAAAAAATAAAATATAATTTTCCGAAGCTTATGAAGCCATTTTGGCATGGTTCCCCGCTAAGCGGGGACAAAATGAGCTTCATCGGACAGCGAGCTCGCCGCTGGCGAGTGAGCGCGCGAGGAAAATTATATTTTATTTTTTAATACCTTATAAGCGGGTTTTTGGCGCCACGAACTTCGTAGTGTAAATGACAGCCGGTTGAATTTCCGCTTCCCGGCTGATAAGGGTACCCACCCATGTAGGCGATTATACTGCCCTGATTAACATACTGGCCAACCGTTACTAAAACGCTTTTTAGATGGGCATATCTAGTAACAACGCCGTTCGGATGAAGAATTGTTATGTTATTTCCATAACCGCCGGCGGCGTAACGGTTAATACTTTCTGTCGTATAAGCCGCGCTTATGACTCCCGAAGCCGTCGCATAAACAGGAATATTTTCATTAACACAAAGGTCTCCCATTGAAATATCAACCGCGTTGTACGCGTGAAGCACGCCGCGATTGTATCCGGTGGTCGGAGAAATAAAATAGCCGTCGAGATATGGCCCGGCGGCATAGTATGGTAAGGCTGGTTTTACCGGTGTTACTGGTTTGGGCTCTGGAAGCACGGTAGTCGTTGGATTTTGGTTTTGCAGAATTGAGTCATTTCCGGTAATTAACGGATATCTGTCTTCATAAAAAGCGCCCTCAAGACCGATATCCGGCCCGGCGCTTATTTCAAACGCTAAAACTGTTGACACTGATTGTGAAACTAAATTTTCTTTTAAAACCGCTTTCGGCGCCGATACAATTTCTGTTATTTCTCCACCAATAGTTTTTCCTCCATTAAAACTAATTGAGTCGCCAAAAAATGCGTCCGGACTGACTAAATTCGCAATGGAAATCAGAGAAAAAACCAAAAACAAAGAAGTCCCCAAGGGGAACCTTTTTCCTATCACCAGAAATTGTCTTAAAACGGTATAAATAAGCCAAAATTAAGAGTAAAATCGATAGCAAAATGAACACTATTTTAAGCCTAGCAGGATGGCCCAAAATGGTCAAGAGACTTGTCCACATGCTATTATGTTGCGGATATGAAAATTTTTGACGGATTAAATGATAAACAAATAGAAGCTGTGAAGGCGATTGACGGTCCTGTTTTGATTTTGGCGGGCGCCGGCAGCGGAAAAACAAAAACTCTCACTCATCGCATCGCGCATCTTCTTTCGCAAGGTGTAAGCCCCGAAAATATACTGGCTGTTACCTTCACCAATAAAGCCGCGGAAGAGATGAAAACCCGCGTTCAAAAACTTCTTGGCCTGAATATCACAAATTTATTCATCGGGACATTCCATTCTTTGGGCGCGAAAATTTTAAGAGAAGAAATTGAATGCTTGGGCTATAAAAAAACTTTTGTTATTTATGACGAAGACGATTCATTTTCTTTGGCCAAAGATATTTTGAGTGAAATGAACCTGTCCCGCGACAGATTCAAGCCCGGCCCTTTTTTAAATTTGATTTCTAAAATTAAAAGTGAATTGGCCGATTCCGGGTCTTTGGGCGCCGATGATTTTTATAAAAAGCAATTAGCCAGTTTTTACAATATTTATAACCGGCGTTTGAAATCGGCCAACGCAGTTGATTTTGATGATTTAATAATGCTGCCGGTAAAAATTTATGAATCGCGCCCGGAAATTCTGAAAAAATATCAGGAACAATACAAATATATTCTGGTTGATGAATATCAGGACACCAATCGCGCCCAATATGTTTTGATAAATCTGTTAGCGCGAAAAAATAAAAATATTTTTGCGATTGGCGACCCGGACCAGGCGATTTATGGCTGGCGGCACGCTGATTTCAGAAATATTTTAAACTTTGAAAAAGATTATCCAGAGGCAAAAGTCGTAAAACTTGAACAGAATTACCGCTCCAGCCAAAACATTTTAAGCGCCGCCCACGAAATAATTAGTAAAAATGTTGAAAGAAAAGAAAAAACACTATGGACCGAAAATCCGGCTGGTGCCATGCTTGAAGTGATTGAAGCAAATAACGAAAGAGCGGAAGCGGAATTTATTTTGGAAAAAATACTGGATTTGAATAAAACCGGAATGAACCTTGATAAAATCGTCGTGATGTATAGGACAAATGCTCAATCGCGGGTTATTGAAGAGGCCTGCCTTTACGCCAATTTGCCATATCGTGTTGTTGGCGCCGTGAAGTTTTACCAGAGAAAAGAAATAAAAGATGTTTTGGCATACTTGCGGTTTATTCAAAATCAAGACGACGAAATAAGCCTGAAAAGAATCACTGGAATTTTAGGCAAAAGATTATTGCAAAGTTTTATGGCGGATTTTTCCGCCAAAGGCGGACCAGCCTCTGGCTGGAAAAAACAAACAGAAGGCCTGTCGCCAAAAGAACTTATAAAATCAGTCATTAAAAAAACTAACTATTACGGCTATCTTGAAAAAAAGTTTACCGATTTTAGTCCCGACGGAGAATTGGAATCGGAATCAAGAATTAAAAACATCAAAGAACTTATCGGCTTGGCCAGCATGCACGACAATCTTAGCGGCTTTTTAACCGAAGTCGCTTTGATGCAGCAGGAAAGAGACACTGATAATTCCAAAAAACTTAATCTGATGACGATCCATTCGGCCAAAGGATTGGAATTTGACGCTGTTTTCATTGCCGGTGCCGAAGAAAACTTGATGCCGCATTCGCGCGCGGCATATTCTTTAGAAGAATTGGAAGAGGAGCGGCGGCTTTGCTACGTGGGAATGACACGGGCAAAAAAATATCTATGGCTTTTGTTTGCTAAACAGCGTTTTTTGTGGGGCGAAAGGAAAGAAACCATTCCATCGCGTTTTATAATGGAACTGCCACAGCATTTGGTAAACTTCCGTTCCTTAGCGGATGGCTATAATTTACCGGAAATTGAATTGGAGTAAAAAATGGAATTAACTAATAAAAAAACAGTCAAAGAACTGCTCGCGAAACATGGCGCGACGGCGGAGAAAAAATTTGGCCAGCATTTTATTTTGTCAAAAAAAGCACTCGCCCAGATGATTACCGCCGCGGAAATAAAGAAAAACGACACGATTGTTGAAATCGGACCAGGACTTGGAACCCTTACTCAAGAGTTACTGGAAACGGGAGCGAAAATAATCGCCATTGAAAAAGACCGGTTGATGATGAGTATTCTCAAAAAAACATTAGCCGATTATAAAAATATAAAAATCATCCAAGCCGACGCCCGATCGATAGGTTTCGGAAACCTATTTTTGAAAAAATATAAAATTGTGGCGAATTTGCCGTATAATGTCGCTACTTTTTTAATTCATCAATGGCTTGAACTGAAAAATCCTCCCAAATTGATGGTTCTAATGATTCAAAAAGAAGTGGCGCAAAGAATTTGCGCTAAACCACCCCGTATGAATCTTCTGGCCGTAAGCGTTCAATTTTACGCCGACGCGAAAATTATTGACTATGTGCCGGCCGAGGCCTTCTGGCCGAGGCCGAAAGTGGATTCGGCGATAATAAAAATCGTTCCGAAAAAATCGCCCCCACAAAAAACACGCGACGCATTTTTTGTAGTCGCTAAAGCCGGGTTTTCCCAGCCGAGAAAACAATTTATTGGCAACTTGGTAAAAAAATTAAACATCCCCAAAAAGCGATTAATATCAATATTTAAAGATTTAAATATTTCAGAGCGCGCCCGAGCCGAAAATTTATCTTTAGACCAATGGATTCCTTTGGCAATTTCTCTACACCTTACTATCCAGAGAAAATAACAGATTGATTTTCTGAAGTTTATGAAGGCATTTTAGCATGGTTTCAAATTACGTATATAAATGCGATAGCATACTATATATGTAATTTGGATAAAATGCCTTCATCGGACAATGAGCCCCGCGCTGGCGGGGCGAATGCACGAAGAAAAGCAATCTGTTATTTTATATTCCCCCTACTTATCCACAACTAGTCGCAAAATTTCGCGATATCTATGGTATAATTTAAGCAGAAAAATGATTTTAAAAAAATATCTGCCAATCGCGTTTACGATATCGGCCGGAGTTGCTTTCGGAGTTTTTTTGTTTGCCCCCGCTTCAAAAACTCTTTACATAAAAAATAGTGATTCCTATCTCGCCTCCGCGGAGAATAAAATCGGCGATCTTTCAAACACCATCATTCCATCAATTAATGTTCCGAAAAACTTAACCGAAAATTTCGCGGCTATGTTGACACAAGAGATGATCATCAAAAATTCAGAGCCGCAAGCCGGAGAAGCATCTCCAGAGTCCGGGCTTACTATGCCGGATATAAACGCAATAACGGAAAAATTTATCGCCGACGGCTTAAAACAGGGAAATGAAAATATTTTGAATATCGCGCCGCCGGACATTAAGATTTCCTCTGATAATAGCAAAGAAGCGATTAAATCTTATTTAGCCGAAGCTCAAAAAATCCTAAAAGACAACCTAAAAAGCAAGCCGCTTTTACCAATTTTAGAAGAAATAAATAAAAACAATGGTCAGGGCCTTGAAAAACTTTTACCAATAATAAGCGCCCACGAGGCCACGGCTAACCAACTGGAAAAAATACCTGTTCCGAGTGATTTAAAAGATTTGATGACTGAAGAAATTAAGTTACTAAGAATAACCGCTAATGTTTTAAGGGCGCTGGCCAATGTTGAAAATGACCCTTTGGGGACCATGGTCGCCACCCAGCAATTTGGGGCGGTGATCCAAAACTGGGTCGAACTTCAGGTAAAATTTAATAATTTCATTAAAAAATTAAATAAAACCTAACCATTTAATGAAACGCCATAATAAAAAATATTTCGCAATATTTTTTATCGCCCTAATTTTACTTTCGGCCGTGCCAAAACCGGCGCTCGCGCAATTAGCTACTTTTGAAGCTAACCCGGCTTTGTGGCTATCCTCCCTTTTAAGTTGGGGTTTAGACATTCTAAGTGAATACGCTAATACCGCCTCTCTAGCCCAATCACTTCTTGAATGGGCATTTAAAATAGCGGCCGAAGCCCTTAAGAGGCAACTTCTGAATATGATAGTTGACCAAATTGTTCAATGGATTCAGGGCGGTGGCGAACCCAAATTTATCACCGATTGGCCGGGATTTTTCAGAGACGCGGTTGACCAGGCCGGCGGAAGATTTATTCAAAAAATAGGATTAAGCCAGCTGTGTTCGCCTTTTAAGGCCCAGTTAAGCGCCGCCTTTATACCAATCCCAACTTTTACCGATCGCAGTTCCTGCACCTTTAGCCAAATCGGAGTTAATATCGACTCGTTTTTAAAGGGTTTTGAAAACGGCGGCTGGATCGCCTGGCAAGAAATGGTCTTAAAGCCCCAGAATAATATTTATGGCGCCTATCTTATGGCTTGGGACCAATATGAAATTGAAAAATCGGCGGCGGATAAAGCCGCGTCAGCCGAAGCTCAAGCCGGCAAGGGATTTTTAGGCGTTAGAGGAGGGTGTATTGAAAGAAACTATGAAGGTTACCAATCTTGTATAGAAAGCGGGGCGAGCGCGGAAGAATGCGATGAGGCATCCTGTATCAGAAGAGAAACCATAACTCCCGGCGCCGCCGTCGGCGATTTGACGGCCAAAGCTATTGGTTCGGATATTGACTATATAGTCAATGCCCAAGATTTCGCAGCCTATATAGGGGCAATTGTTAACGCCCTTTTAAATAGAATGTTTGCCGAAGGAGTGGGATTATTGCACGCTGGCGTATCTGGCGTAGGTGGAAGCGGAGGAGGGAAAACTCCACAAGAACTTTGCGCTCCATTTTCGGGTACGCCGGATTATGACGACTGCCTAGACGCCCTCGAGCAATGTGTCCCACTTTCGGACACGCCGGATTATAAAACTTGCGCAGTCGCGGCGCAATGTGCCCCACTTTCGGACACGCCGAACTATGAAGATTGTATAATAACCGAAGCAAAATGCAACGCGCTTTTGGATACTCCGGCTTACGATGATTGTATAATCACTGCAAAAAGCGGTAAAAATATCATAGATTCTCAGATAGAATTTATGATATTTAAAATAGATCAGGATTTAGGTTACCAAAAAAAGCTTTTAGAAGCTAAAAAAGCCACTTTAAATGTTTTAAATGAATCCATTGATATTCTAAACCAGCTTAAGAATTGCCAAGGAACAGCACCCGATGCTTTAGTCCAAGTTCAAAGCGATGTTGCAACCGTGAAAGGCCAAATCACCGAAATTCAATCCACTATTATTGACCATAAAACCTTAAAAGATAAAATAAAGACCATAACCGATGTTTCGCAAATCGGCCCCTTTCAAGCCCAAGTAACCAAAGATGTCCACCCCGGCACTACCCAAGGTTTGGTCGTTGCCGCCGAGGAAGAAACCGCGCAAAAAGAAGAAGAGAAGAATTTTTACCAAGAAAAATTAGATACCTGTTTGGCGACACATTAACTTATGGAAAAATTTCTAAGAAAAAATAGAAAATATATTGGTCTAATCCTAATTGTGGCGGTTGTTTTTAATTTTCTGTTTTTACCCTTAACCGCTTTGGCGCAGGCAGCGAAAGCCACTGATGATGCCGGCTGGGTCAACGAGGGAATCAGCTGGATCTCGGGAAAAGTCCTACTTTTTATCTCAAGTAGCATCAGTATGATTTTCGGCACTATTTTTGGTGTTATTCTTTATTTAGAGGCTCTGCTTATTGATTATGTTCTTTCTCCCGCAAATTTTTCCTTCACCAATTCACCCGTCGTTACTCTCGGCTGGGGGATAACCCGCGATTTGGCGAACATGTTTTTTATCTTGATTCTTTTGGTTATTGCTTTCGCCACGGTTTTAAAAATCCAATCCTACGCGATAAAACAACTTTGGTGGAAAGTGCTTGTCGCCGCGCTTTTAATAAACTTTAGTTTAGTAATTGCCGGCGTTGTTATTGATTTCACCCAAATTCTTACCGGATTTTTCTTAAACCAAATCACGGGCGATGGAAGCATTGGTACCATGACTACCAAATTGGCTTCCAGTATGCAGATTCTAAATTTCTATAACCCCGCAGCGCCAAATTCCTTAGGAAGCGGGATACTCCAATTCGGCGCCAGCGCCATTGCCGCGTTGGTGGGTATTATTCTAACTCTTGTCGGCCTCGTAATAACTGTTTTTGTTTTCGGCGCCCTCGCTGTATTTTTGATTATCAGGGTTCTCTATATTTGGTTTTTACTGATTGTCGCGCCCATCGCTTGGATGCTTTGGATTATACCGGCAACCAGCGGATACTTTAAGCAATGGTGGGATAAATTTATACAATGGACATTTTTCGCTCCGGTGTATGTTTTTATGATGTATCTCTCGCTTTCTATTTTTGACGCCACAGGTAAGCTTAATCCTAAAGCTTTCTGGGCGGTTTCAATTCCCGGCTGGAACACTCCGGCGCCCGGTTTAACCACAGTTGGAATGCCGGCTGCGATTTTTCAGTGGATTCTGGTTATAGCGATGATGTTCGGGTCTCTCATTATTGCCATGAAATTTGGGGTTGAAGGAGCCAAAGCGGTCCAGGGCGCAACTAAGGGCGCGGCAAAAGCGTCTGCACTTTGGGGCGTAAAAACATATGGCCGCATGCTGGGAGGCGCGACATCTAGCGCGGGAGCCGCAGGAGCGGCAGAGGCGGGGGCGGGAACGGGAACGGCAAGAGTTAAGGCCCCAATTGGCTTTATGAGAGGCGCCCCCACCGGCGCCGCCCCGACAGCGGGAACGGGCGTTCCGCCAACAGCGGGCGCGGGAGCGGCGGGAGCGGCAGAAATTGCAAGACAAAGAGCGGCAGCTGAAGCAGCAAGAGCCGCAGCGGCAGCAGCAGCGGGCGCGGCAGGAGCAACTGGCGCGGCAGGAACGGGCGCCCCTCGCTCTTTGCGAAAAACCATAGGCGACTATCTCACCGGCGCCAAGGGCGGTAAATTTACAGCTCCTTTGAAAAGTACCCCAAACAACCTTCTGACAGCTGTTGCCCAAGGAGCGATAAAGGGGGGCGGTTTGTGGAAAAATGACATTAAAAATTGGCAATGCGCGTATGACCCGGCAGTGCAAGTGAGGTCGAAAAAAAAGCCGACATTCGCGTGTCCACAAGCCGAAAAGCATCCTCCGGGCACCACTTCGGCCGCTTGGGTAGAAATGGCTTAATTTTAAGTTTATAAAATCAAAAAATGATTTCCTTTAAAGAAATAACCGAACAAAAAATATCAGAAACATATAACGGCCTTTCTCAAGACCTAAAAGATGTTTTATCGTCCACAGATACTTCTGTCGTCATAGAAACTATCGCCGCAAAATATCAACTGGACAAGGAAAAAATTGAAATGCTCATTCAACTTGTCGGATTGGTGATTCTTGGTTTAGCGACTTTTGAAGATATGAAAATAGAAATGAAAGAAGTTTTAGAAATAAAGCCTCAATTTATTCCGCCAATCGCGGATGAAATTCACCAAAAAATATTTAAAGTTCCCGCCGCGGCGCCAGTTGCCCCGCCCGTCGATAAATATCGCGAACCAACTATAGGACCTGAAGTTATTGATTTAAGAAAAACACCTCCTCCTCCACCGCCTTTAATAGAAGCTGAGCCGCATAAAGCCCCAGCGCCCATTCCTGTTCCTGAATCATTATCAAAAATGCCACAAGTCATATTAAGGCCTTCCGGACTTCCGCCAACCGATTTGCCACGCGACATTTTAGATTTAAGAAAAGACAAAGGAGAATTTTAATGCAGTATCAAGTACCACAATTTGTTGATGTAGAAGATAAAATTATCGGGCCGCTTACGCTCAAGCAATTTTTATATTTGGCGTTTGCCGGAGCTCTTATTTTTGTTTTTTGGTTCTTGTTTAACTTCTATTTTTGGCTAATTACCTCCATTCCGGTCGCGGCGCTGGCATCGGCTTTCGCTTTTTTAAAAATTAACGACCGGCCATTTGTTTATTTTTTTCTTTCGTTTGTAAGATATTTCTCCAAACCAAAAATCTACATCTTCTCCGCAATACCATCCGAGCCACCCAAAGAATTCGTTCCTGAAAAAAAACCTGAAGCCCCGCAAATTCAGGAAAAAAAGCTGACCATTTCAAAATTAAAAGAATTGGCGCTGAATCTGGATATCGGCACCGACCGCATTAATAACGAAACCCAATAAAATGTTCAAAGAACAAAAAAGAATAAAAGGGCCAGCGACGCAGGATTTTGTGGATATAGAAAAGATAAAAGATGATATTGTTATTCTCAAAAACGGAGGGTTTCGCGCGGTTTTGATGTGTAGTTCAAGAAACTTGGAGCTTGAATCAACTGACAGTCAAAACGCCATTATTAGTATTTATGCTGATTTTCTTAATTCTTTTGAATGGCCGCTTCAAATTGTTATTCATTCAAGAAAATTGGATATTAATCCGTATTTGGTTTCACTTGAAGAAAAATTAAAAGTTCAAGACAATGAACTTTTGAAAATTCAAACAGCGGAATATATAGATTTCGTGAGAAATTTTGTTACCCTTTCCGACATTATGATTAAAAGATTCTACACCATCGTCCCATTTGACCCCATTGAATCCACAAAGGGCGAGTCGCTTGAAAAATTCAGCTCTCTTATTAATATCGGCAAACAAGGAACTTCTGAAGTTACTGAAGAAAAATTTCAAGAATATAAAAATCAATTATTACAGAGAACTGAACATATTATTTTATCCTTGGCGCACATCGGCATTAAAGCGGCGCTTCTTAAAACAGAAGAATTAATAGAATTGTATTATAATCTTTATAACCCAGAAGAATATGAACCCCATGCCATTCAATAATAATCAAGAGACTCCCAACGCCGCTTCCGCCCTGCGCGATATTTTAGCGCCGGCGGCCTTAGAAATTGCGCCCGGATTCCTGCGGTTAAATAAAAAAATGGCGCGCGTTTTCTTTGTTTTCAACTATCCAAGATTTTTGAACACCAATTGGTTTTCTGAAGTTATAAATTTAGATAAAACTTTGGATATAAGTTTTTATATTCATCCAATTGACACCGGTTCGGCATTAAAAAACTTGAGAAAAAAAGTCGCCGAAGTTGAATCGGAATTGGCGATGCGCAGTGAAAAGGGACTTGTGCGCGATCCGATGCTTGAAACCGCTTACAGGGATTTGGAAGATTTAAGAGATAAGCTTCAACAGGCGAGAGAAAAGTTTTTCAAATTCGGACTCTATATAACAATATATGGAGATTCCATCGAAGATTTGGACAAAATAGAAACGTCACTGCGCTCGACCTTGGACGCAAAATTAGTTTACAGTAAAACGGCGCTATATCAGCAGGATAGCGGATTTAAATCGACTCTGCCACTGGTAAATGATGAG
>JAHJZO010000023.1 GCA_018826255.1 Patescibacteria group bacterium
AAGAAGGACGCCATCAGCTTCCTTTCTGTTAAAGGCCGAAGCGGATTCTTCTTCGGAAAGATAAAATGTCAAAACCAAATTTTTTATAAATGGCGCGTAAGAGAAATAATTGGTATTTGCCGTTAAATTGACGGAAATAATTCTTCCCAATGAATCTTTTTGCAATTTTACAAAACGATACGGACCGGTGCCTATGGGATTGAAATTGAAATCTGCCAAAGGAAAACTCTGAGGGGCAACATTTTCCCAAATATGCTTGGGCAAAATGCCAAGCAGAGCCAGATTTTCAGTAAAAGCGCCGTAGGGTGTTTTAAGAGTTAAAATAACCGTATATTTATCTAAGGCCTCAGCTTTTACGCCTTGCCAGCTGGCTCTTAGCGGACTATTGTATTCCGGATTTTGCGCCGCATTAATTGTAAAAACAACATCTTCGGCGCTAAACGGTTCGCCGTCATGCCAAATAATTCCATTCTTTAATTTTATAGTATAAGTTTTTTGATCTTTTGAAACTGTATAGCTTGCCGCCAAATCCGGTATCAGTTCACTTTTGTCGTTGTATTTTAAGAGTGAAGAAAATATCAGATTAGAAAGGTCCCGGTCGGAATCATTAGTCGATAAAAGGGGGTTAAGATTGTGGGGAGATTCCGTTATTGCCTCAACATAGGTGCCACCGAAAACAGACACTACTCTGGTTTGATCTCGGTAAAATTTTCCAACCAAATATGAGATAGAAAAAAGAATAAGAACGCAAAAAACGCCAAGCCAAAGCTTTTCGCCAATTTTAAGACTGTTCCAGATTCTGGCCCAGTTTTTAATTTTTATGAATCTATTAATAGTGGTTTTATATCAGAAAAGAGGCGACGCTTGCCGCTACAAACAAAATCGCTAAAACTATAGTAGCCCAGAAAATAATGTTTTCTATGCCGCGCCGAGTATGATAAAAAGTAGACTCTCCGCCGAAAACAGAGGAAAGACCGCTGCCGCGCGATTGCATAAGAATAGCTCCGGCTAAGAGCGTTGCTAGTACTATTTGAGCAATCGATAGAAAATTAGGCATAATTTTATTCTTGTTCTTTTTCTTTACGAGTTAAAATGGAGGCCGCGAAATTAAATACGGTAATAATAACCATGGTCCAAAAGTACGCAATAATTCCGGTGATTGAAAACTCCGGCGCGAAATAAGCCGCGAGCCATATCATAAATATATTTATAACTATAGTAAAAAGTCCCAGAGTTAGCAATATAAGGGGACTGAACAGCAATTTTAACACGGGCTTTATAAAAGCATTAACCAAAGCGAGAATAAGAGCGATTTTCAATAAACCTACGGGCTCGTAGCTGTAAATAACACCAGGGATAAACCGCGCCGCAGCTAAAACCGCCAGCGCGTTAGCGACAATGCGAAACAAGAACCTGATAATCATAATCATATTATATGTTATAAAGCAAGAGCTGGCAATGTTGACAAAGTAGAGAAATAAGCTAATATAGGGAAGAACAAAAACATATGGCGATAAAACAAATTTGTATAAAACCTTTGGGCGACCGGGTTGTGGTTGTGGCTGTTAAAGAAGCCGCTCGAACCAAATCGGGTATCATTTTGCCGGAAACAGTTGATAAAGAAAAACCGGCGCAGGGAAAAGTGGTGGCCATGGGCGCGGGCGAAAAAATAAAAAAATCGGGCGTTAAAAAAGGCGACCAAGTCATCTATGAAAAATACGCCGGCACGGAATTCAAAATCGAAAGTGTTGAATATAAAATTTTAAAAGAAGACGAAATCTTAGCGATTCTAGAATAAAAAATTATGGCAAAACAAATTATTTCAGGCGCGCAAGCCAGAGAAGCGGTAAAAAGAGGCGTTGACCAATTGGCCAATGCCGTTAAAATCACTCTCGGTCCGCGCGGCCGCAATGTCGTTTTGGATAAGGGCTACGGCGCCCCGACAATTACCAATGACGGCGTGACCATAGCCAAAGACATTGAACTTAATGACAAATTTGAAAATATCGGCGCCTCGCTTGTAAAAGAAGCGGCGTCCAAAACCAATGATGTCGCCGGTGACGGCACGACCACGGCGGTTGTTTTGACGCAGGCGATGATAGCCGAAGGAGTTAATTTAATAAATTCCGGCGCTAACCCCATGGTTTTGAAACGCGGCATGGATAAAGCAATGGCCAAAGTTTCCGAAATATTAAAGAAAAATGCCAAGCCGGTGACCAAAGAAAAAATAAAAGATGTCGCCATAATTTCCGCTAATGACAAAGAAATGGGCTCGCTCATTGCCGAAGTCATAAATGAAGTCGGCAAAGAAGGAGTAGTTACCGTTGAAGAAGGTCAAACAATGGATGTTTCTTACGAATTGGTTGAAGGACTTCAGTTTGACCGCGGTTATGTCAACCCCTATATGGTAACTAATGCCGAAAGAATGGAAGCGGTTTTGGAAAAGCCAAATATTTTAATCACCGACAAGAAGATTTCTTCTCTTCCGGAAATAATGCCGCTTTTGGAAAAAATTATAAAATCAGGAAATAAAAACTTGGTAATCATCGCCGATGAAATTGAAGGTGAGGCGCTGGCGACTCTTGTCGTTAATAAACTTCGTGGAATTTTTAATGTTTTAGCAGTAAAAGCACCGGGATTTGGCGACAGACGAAAAGAAATGCTGGAAGACATGGCGGCGGTTGTCGGCGGTGAAGTAGTTTCCGAAGATAAAGGAATGAAACTTGAAAATGCCGACTTGAATGTTTTGGGAGAAGCCAAGCGAATTATCGCCAACAAAGATAATACCACTATTGTCGGCGGCGCCGGTTCCAAGTCGGACATAGAAAAAAGAATAAAACAAATCAAAGCTCAGCTTGAAAAAACCGAATCGGAATTTGACAAAGAAAAGCTTCAGGAAAGATTGGCGAAATTATCAGGCGGTGTGGCCGTTATCAAAGTTGGCGCCGCGACCGAAGTTGAAATGAAAGAAAAGAAATTCAGAATTGAAGACGCGGTTTCGGCAACTAAAGCGGCAATTGAAGAGGGCATTGTTTCCGGAGGCGGCGTGGCGCTTTTTGAAGCAGCTAAAGAAATCAAGGGTTCTAAACTGGCGGGCGCGGTTGAATTCGGCGACGAAGCCAAGGGCGTTAATTTGGTAATTAGCGCGCTGGAATCGCCGATGCGGGTAATAGCGAAAAATGCCAATAAAGATGATAACGAGGTTATTCAAACCATAAGCGAAAGAGAAAAGGGTATTGGGTTTAACGCGGTAACGGGAGAATACGCCGATATGATTAAAGACGGAATTATAGATCCATTGAAAGTTACCAGGACGGCCTTGCAAAATGCCGTATCTATTGCTTCAATGCTTTTAACCAGCGAGGTTTTGATTTCGGACTTGCCGGAAAAAATTAATCCGCCGGAAATAAATCAACATGATAATTATTAGATTACAAAGAGTCGGAAAAAAACACACGGCGACTTTTAGGGTTGTGTTAACCGAAAAAACCGCCGGGCCGCGCCGGAAATATTTAGAATTGCTCGGCAATGTGAATCGTAAAATGAAAACAGTCAGTTTGAAAAAGGATAGAATTTTATATTGGATTAGCAAAGGCGCCCAGCCATCGGACACAATCCACAATCTGCTTATTTCACAAGGCGTAATTTCCGGCG
Organism: Patescibacteria group bacterium; assembly: GCA_018826255.1. GTDB lineage: Bacteria > Patescibacteriota > Minisyncoccia > UBA10092 > UBA10092 > UBA10092. Next base: position 3,655 of record JAHJZO010000023.1, read on the forward strand.
CCAAAAAACCGGTTCACAAAATTTCAAAAAAAGTACCTGTGGCGGCAACGCCGGAAGTAGTCCCGGAAACGACACCCACTGTTTGACAATCATATTAGTTTTTGCTATACATCAGACAATTAGTAGCTACCCCTTCGGGGTTAGGTCGACCTACTAAACTTTAACAAAAAGATTATTCAAAGAAATGGCTACAAAATCAGTTGATCAGGAATTTCTTGAATACCTTGTAAAATCAATCGTTGACCATCCTGATGATGTCAAGATTGAGCGCAAGGTTGACGAGATGGGAGTCCTTTTAGACCTTAGAGTTAACCAAGAAGACATGGGAATGCTTATTGGTCGCCAGGGCTCAACAGCGAAAGCCATCCGAACTCTTCTTCGTATAATTGGCGCCCGCAATAATGCGCGGGTTAATTTGAAGATAGAGGAACCGGAAGGTTCGACTCGTCCGGTGAGAGAAAGCCCGACATCGACACCGACATCGACAAGAGATATGGATCAAGTTGTTGATGATTTAAGACAGCTATAATCTAATCTAAAACCCCTCCGCTTCTGGCGGAGGGGTTTTAGATTAGATGCGCAAACATATGTAAGACATATATATTTAATTTATACCGAATTCCGACGATCGTCCGAATATGGTATAAATGAGTATATTTGATATTATTATAATAATTATGCGATTCGATATTATAACTATATTCCCAAAGATTTTTGATTCTTATTTAAACGAGAGCATTATTAAGCGCGCGCAGAAAAACAAAAAAATAAAAATAAATATAATTAATCTCCGCGATTTTGCGACCGACAAACACAAGACGGTTGATGAAAAGCCATACGGCGGGGGACCGGGGATGGTGTTCAAAATCGAGCCGCTTATTAAAGCGCTTAGTAAACTTTCCCCTGATCTTGTAATTCTTTTTTCCGCTTCCGGAAAACAATTTAATTCTAAGATAGCGGGTGACTTTGCCAAAAAATATAATCATATCGTAATGATCGCCGGCCATTACGAAGGCGTGGATGAACGCATCAAAAAAGTTATTGTAAATTGTAAATTGTCCCGCTATGCTGGATCCCGCCAAGCGGGAAAAATTATAGAATTGTCGGTAGGTCCCTATGTTCTAACCGGAGGAGAATTGCCGGCAATGATTGTCATTGACGCGGTGTCGCGGCACATCCCGGGCGTTTTGGGAAAAATGGAATCGCTTGAAGAAAAAAGATACGGCGTTGGCGTTCCGATGTACACGCGTCCGGAAGTTTTTGTTTATCGCGGCAAAAAATATCCTGTTCCGAAAGTTTTTCTTTCCGGCAACCATAAGGAAATAGATAACTGGCGCAAAAACCATCAGAGATAAAAGAAAAAAGTGTCGTTATTCAACCGATCGGTCTTATAACTGCACTTTTTGTTTTTCAAAAATAAACCCTTTACAAATATTGTGAGATGTGATACCGTACAAAAAGTAAGAAACGTCCTTTGACATCAAATAAAAATCCAATAGGAGGGAAAAGTCATGAAAAGAATAGAGAAATGGAATAGAAAAATCACATGTTCAGCAAAAATAATTTTGATTATTGTCGCGGTTATTGTTTATTTCAACATCGGTTATTTAGTGACATATTCAACAGTTCCGGAAACTCCAAAAACACCAACAACTCAAATGATTTGGAAAATTCTAAATTTTGCTGATGGTATGGATATTAATAAGCAAGATAGAGGCACCTTTTCCTATATAATCGCTACAGTATTATGGCCTTTGGTAGTACTTTTCATTTGGTTGGCCAATCTCGTGTTAATGTCTTTCAATATCATTTGTTTTTTTCTTTCCAGTACTTGGAGTGCCATTCACTGGACTTTTACTGGAGGGGTTTGGAAATTGACAGGATTAATCAAATAGAAACAGGGGGCTTGACCCCGTAGTGGACTTTAACAGGTCGCTTTGGCGACCTAGGCTGTAATTGGTCAAAGTGCTACTACGGGGTTGACGCCCCTTTTTATTTTTGATAAACTATAAATATTCCGCAGACAGTGGGCAAACAGTAAGACCCGCCGAGGATAAAAGTAATTGCTTTTATTTTTTGCGGACAAGTATCCGCATTTTTTTATGCCTCTAAATAGAGAACAAAAATCAAATATTTTGAAAGATTTAACTGATAAATTCGGCCGGGCTAAGGCGGCGATTTTAGTTGATTTCAATAAACTATCCGTAAGCAAGGCGATGGAATTGAGATGCAACCTAAAATCGATTAACGCAGAATATAAAGTTGCTAAAAAGACTTTAATCAACCGCGTTTTAAGAGCCGGTAATTTTGAAGATGCCAAAATAGATGATTTTAAGACACAAGTGGGAGTAATTTTCAGCTATGATGACCCGGTGCCCGTGGCGAACTCGATTTGGAAATTTTCCAGGATTAACGAGGCGTTAAAAATTCTGGGCGGTTTTCTAGAACTAAACTGGCAAGGTAAGGATAATATCGTGGCTTTAGCAAAACTTCCTTCGCGTGAAATTCTTTTGGGACAGGTTGTCAGGGTGATCGCCTCTCCTCTTTCCGGATTGGCCACCGTGTTATCCGGCAATATGCGTAATTTGGTAGGCGTGCTAAATAATATAAGGTCGAAAAATAATAAATAATAAATAATAAATATGGCAAAATTTGATAAAATTATAGAAGAAGTTGAAAAGTTAACTGCACTTGAACTTTCCGAACTGGTCAAAGCGCTGGAAGAAAAGTTTGGCGTGTCGGCAGCAGCACCGATGATGGCGATGCCGGCCGGAGCAGGCGAGCCTGCGGTGGCAGTAGAAGAGAAGTCGGCTTTTGACGTTGTGTTGGCTAAAGCGGGTGATCAAAAAATCGCAGTCATAAAAATAGTTCGCGAAGCTACCAATAAAGGTCTCCAGGAGGCGAAGCAATTGGTTGATACGGCTCCTCAAGTAATAAAGAGCGGAGCTACTAAGGCCGAGGCCGATGAACTTAAGAAAAAATTGGAAGAAGCTGGCGCAACAGTAGAATTGAAATAAAACAGAAAACAAAACGTCCGATTGAAAAATCGGGCGTTTTGTTTTAATATAGCGTTTATAACATGACGAAAATATTATCGGAACCAACTTTAGATAGGTTGTTTGATTCGCCCGCAAGAACGCGGCTCTTGAAGTTATTCTTGTATAATCCCGAAGGAAATTTTGAATCAAAAAGCATATCAAAGAAACTTAATCTAAAATCTTATCAAACCAACAAACATCTTAAAGACTTGGTTGTTTTAAAGTTTTTAATCCGCAAAAACATAAAAGACAAAAAAACATTCAGAGTCAATCAGAGCTTTGAGTTTTATGGCGAACTCAAAGAACTAGTGGCCAAAGCTAGTCCGGCTTCAAAGGAAAAAATGTTAAACCGTATTAAGAGCTTGGGGAAAATAAAACTGGCGCTCTTGGCCGGAGTGTTTATTAATTCCGATACGTCCCGAGCGGATCTTTTAATAGTGGGAGATAATATAAACTTAGCTAAGTTCAATGGTTTTATAAAAAATTTAGAAGCGGAAGTCGGCAAGGAAATTAATCACGCCTTGATGACAACGAAAGAATTTTATTACCGTCACGATATGTACGACCGCTTTATTCGTGACTTCTTGGATTTCAAACACGAAAAGCTCATAAACAAACTGAAAATCTAGGGCGCATAGTTTAATGGTAAAACGCTCCGTTCACATCGGAGAGAGTATAAGTTCGATTCTTATTGCGCCCACAGTATTTTAAACTTATCCACAGAAAGGCCTATTGCGGGCCTTTTTAATTTGTATTACTATTGATCTGTCAGTGGGAGATTGTGGGTAATCATGTGGATAAGTATATCAAACAGGGGATAACTTTATGCTATTAGGAGAATTTAAGCACAATCTGGATTCCAAGAACCGACTGACAATTCCGGCTAAATTAAGGATGGAATTAGGCGAGAAGCCGGTTTTAACAAGAGGATTGGACGGATGTTTATTCGTTTATCCCAACCGTGATTGGCAGCTCTTTTCAGAAAAAATCAATAATTTACCGCTCGGGCAGAAAAAGGCCAGAGATTTCAAAAGGTTTATGCTTTCCGGCGCTTCCGAAATTGAAATTGATGAAATGGGAAGAATTTTAATTCCCGACCCGCTAAAAAAATATGCAAAGCTCGGAAAATCAATCGTGGTAATCGGAGTTCAAGACAGAATTGAGTTATGGGATGAAAACGCTTGGGACAAATACATCGCTGAATCGGAAAAGCTGTCCGGCGATATTGCTGAAGGGCTAAGCGAGTTTGGGATTTAAAATGGCGCATATTCCTGTTCTTTTAGATGAAGTGATAAGTTTTTTGGCTCCGAAACCAAATCAGAATTTTGTTGACGCGACCGTTGGAGATGGCGGTCACGCCAAAGCGATTTTGAAAAAAACATCACCAAACGGAAAATTGATTGCAATTGACCGCGATATTAATTCAATAGTTAGAGCTAGAAGCAATTTGAAAGAGTTTGGAGACAGGGTTCTTTTTATAAATGATTCCTTCGGCAATCTTTTAAAGATTACCGAAGAATTAAAAATCGGTTTTATTCATGGCATTATATTTGATTTCGGGATGTCGACCAATCAGCTGGAAAATTCGGGAAGGGGATTTTCATTTCAGAAAGATGAAATTCTAGACATGCGTTTTGATTCTAAAAATCCGCTGACGGCCGAGGATGTCGTAAATGATTATTCCGAAGAGCAACTGGTTACTCTTTTTAAGAAATTCGGCGAAGAACCGAAAGCCAAGGTGATTGCCAGGGCCATAGTTGCTTTCAGAAAAAATCAAAGAATAAAAACAACGCAAGATTTAGTGGGAATCATAGAAAGAGTTGTAAAACGCCATGGCAAATTAAATCCCGCTACTCTAGTTTTTCAAGCCATAAGGATTGAAGTTAATCAGGAACTGGTTGAAATAGAAAAAGCTTTAGCGGCCGTTCCCGAGATTTTATCGAAAGACGGAAGAGCGGCATTCATATCGTTCCATTCATTGGAAGATCGTTTAATAAAAAATTGGTCGCGAGACTTAAATAAGAAAAATATCGTCAAAATTTTAAATAAAAAACCAATTACCGCTGTTGCCGAAGAAATAAAAATTAATCCCAAAAGCCGCAGCGCAAAGTTAAGAATAATAGTCTCCCTACGGGAGATCTCCCGAAGGGAGAAAAAAATATGACCAGGTCGTTAATGAGAATAAAAGCATTTAGAAACGTTAATATAGAAACATTGAATAAAGTGGCGGTTTTGGGCGTCATGTGTTTAGCGCTTCTTTGCTTATTTATGGCCAATAATGTGGCTTTGGCTAGTTATCAGAAAAACATGCTTCAAAAAAATATCAACGACATAAGAACAGAAATTAGAGATCTTAATTTGAAGCTTTCAGAAAAGCGAAGCATTGGATTTTTAAAGCAGGCAGTTCAAAATTTAGGCCTTATAGTAAATGACCAAATTCAATACATCAAGGTTGTCGGTCCGGTGGCAAAAAATCAGTAGTAATGAAAAAATATAATCCAGAAAATAGAATTATAGTCTTGATTTTTGCGTTTGCTCTGTTGGGGCTCTTAATCTGGGGGCGCTTTTTTTATTTGTCCATTATTCTTCATGATCATTATACGGCTAAGGCAAAAAATATAAGCGATAATAGCGGTGTCGCTGTCCCCCGCGGCAGTATTTTTTTAACTGATAAAAATAATCTCCCTTATGCCGCCGCGTTAAATAAAGAATTTTCTTTTATTTATGCCATACCTAAAAAAGTTAACGATCCGGTAGAATTAGCAAAAAAAATAGCCCCAATTTTAGAACTGGAAGAATCGTTTTTAGTCCAAAAATTATCAAAAAAAGACGACCCTTATGAAATCATAAAAAGAAAAGTTTCCGATACAGTCGTTGATGCGATAAAAGTTCTTAAAGAACCGGCGCTTGGTGTTGATAATGAAACTCTAAGATATTATCCAGAAGGTTTAAATCTCTCTCAAGTCATAGGCTTTTTGGGATTCAATAAAAATGGTCAAGCCGGCCAATACGGACTTGAAGAATATTACGACGAAGAACTATCGGGATTATTTTCCAGCGCAGATTTGATTTTGACTATTGATTCGGCAATACAAATTAAAGCCGGAACATTGATAGTTGATGCCGTTAAAGCATGGAGCGCCGATAGCGGTTCCATTATAGTAATGAACCCCAAAAACGGAAATATATTGGCTATGGCTTCTTTTCCGGAATTTGACGCTAATAATTATTCTGCCGTTTCCGATAAAAATATTTTTATGAACCCAGCTACATTAAAACGTTATGAACCCGGTTCGGTTTTTAAGCCTCTTATTATGGCTATAGGCATCGAAACGGGAGCCGTCACGCCGGAAACTGAATACTACAACACGGGCAGTGTTAAAGTTGCCGATAGAACAATGTCCAATTCAATTCCTGATAAAATTTTGGGCTGGCAGACAATGACAATGGTTTTGGAGCAATCATTGAATACCGGGGCGGTTTTTGTCCAACAAAAAATACCTAAAGATATATTTCTTAAATATTTGAAAGATTTTGGCGTTGACAGCAAAACAGGTATTGATGTTGCAGAGATGTCCGGAGATATTTCGCCGCTTTTAACCGGCCGCGATGTGAACTACGCCACCGCTTCATTCGGTCAAGGCGTAGCCGTTACTCCAATCGAATTGCTTCGGGCGTTATCAGCGGTTGCTAACGGTGGCAAATTAATCAGACCTCATTTGGTGTCTAAAGTTGTTTTTCACGACGGCAAAACAAGTGAAACCGATGAAATTCTTCAAGCACGGATCGTGTCTCCAGAAACATCGGCGAAATTAGTTAATATGCTGGTCAAAGTTATTGAAAATGGCAGTGGCCGCCGGGCGCAAGTTAAGGGTTATACAATCGCCGGAAAAACCGGCACAGCTCAAATACCGGACTTAAAAAATGGCGGATATCTTGATGAAAATATTCACACTTTTGTGGCTTTCGCGCCAGCTTATGACCCTAGGTTTATCGCTTTAATAAAACTTGATTCCCCCAGAGGAAGTCAATTTTCCGAAAGCACAGTTGTTCCTGTATTTAAAAATTTGGCGGAATTTATATTCAATTACTTGGAAATTCCTCCGGACAAACCAGTTGAATAACGGCCCTAAACGTTTTATACTTACAAGATATGCTTGATTCTAAAATAAAAGTCGCAGTAATTTTCGGAAGCCGTTCGGTTGAACACGAAGTTTCAATTGTTACGGCGATGCAAGTTTTTGAAAATATCAACCGTGAAAAATACAAGGTAATTCCGGTTTATATCGATAAATCAGGTCGCTGGTTTGTTGATGATAAATTGGAAAAAATAGAGAACTATAAAAACTTAAAATTCACCGACATTAAAGCGCCGGAATATTTTTTCGCGGCTTCAACGAGTGTTAAGTCTTTAATGCCAAAGTCCGCGCTGAAATTTTTAAATAAAATCTCTGTCGACATATATTTTCTCGCGATTCACGGCACCTTTGGAGAAGATGGTACCCTACAGGGCGTTTTAGAAATGGCTGACGTTCCATATACTGGCAGTGGTGTGACCGGTTCGGCTGTCGGAATGGACAAAATAATCCAAAAATCTGTTTTTAATGATGCGGGGCTTCCGGTTGTAAAATCCGTCTGGTTTTTGAAAAGCGAGTGGGAAGATAATAAGATTGATACCATAAAAAACATAGAAAAAAATTTGAATTATCCGGTTTTTGTTAAACCTGCCAATTTGGGAAGCAGTGTTGCTATCAGCAAAGCTCATGGCGCTAAAGAATTAGAAGAAGCGATAAATGTCGCTTCTCAATTTGATAAGCGTGTTTTAATCGAAGAAGGAAAGGAAAATATTATTGAAATTAATTGTTCTGTTTTAGGCAATGACGAATTAACCGCGTCGGTTTGCGAACAGCCCCTAAAGTCAGAAGGCATTCTTTCATACGAAGATAAGTATATGAAAGGCGGCAAAACAAAAGGAATGGCCGGTCTTTCACGACTTGTACCGGCGCCAATCAGCGAAGAATTGGCTGAAAAAATTCAAAAGATGTCAAAAATCGCTTTCAGAGCCGTTGACGCTTCCGGTGTTGCCAGAATTGACTTTCTGGTTGACCCCGGTAGAAATGATATTTCTAACGGGGTTGACGAAAAAAGTAATAACGTTTGGGTTAATGAAATAAATACTCTGCCAGGTTCATTGGCTTTCTATTTATGGGAAAAAAGCGGTTTAAGTTTTAGCGAGTTAATCGATAAACTTATCGATTTGGGCTTTGAACGCCACAAAGAAAAGCAAAAATTAACTTTCAGTTACGACTCCAATTTGCTTTCTAAAATGGCTACTGGAAATAAGAACTAAAAATAGTGGTCGGGGAGGTCGTTTTCTAAAAGAATGGTTGAGCCTGGGATAGTGATTTCCGAAAGTTTTTTCTTAGCCGAATCCAAATCCGGCGCCCAAAAAACATTTTTAGCAAATCCTTCCTTCAGGCCTTCTTCTAAGGCACGCTTATTTGTTTCGCCGACTATAATTACATAGTCGGCGACTTCGGCGGCGCTTCGCGCCGCATCTTTATTTAATTCAAACTGTTTTTCTCCAAGTTCAATCATTCCCGGTGTTACCAGAATCTTTTTTTGAGCATTGGTGTTTTTTAAGGTTTCCAGCGCGAAAATAAAACCCGCCGGGTTTGAATTATAAGTATCGTCAATAATTGTAATATCGCCGGATGCTTTTATAATTTCTTGGCGGTGTTGTATCGGTGGCGTTGTTTCTATTCTTCCCAATACTTCTTCCTCATTAAGCCCGAAAATTTTGCCGATTTTTATAAGTAATTCTTTTTTTAAAGAAAAGAATTCAATATTTGCCAAAAATTTATAATTTTTTATTTGGGGCTCTAATTCTTTAGGCAAAAATCCAGTACCATCTTTGGGTAACGATTCAATTAATTCCAATTTTGTTTTTAAAATACTTTCCATTGAACCGAATCTTTCAAAATGCATTGGCCCAATAGCGGTGACAATTCCAATTTTTGGTCCGACAAGCCCGGCGATTTCTTTTATATCGCCCGGCTGATAGGCGGCCATTTCACAGATAAAAATCTCATGCTTTGATTTCAGTTGCGATATAGTTTTAGCTATTCCAAGCAACGTATTGTAGTTTCCTTCGGTTTTTAAGACCTGATGCTTTGGAGCCAAAATGTGGAAGATTTCATTTTTGACTGTGGTTTTTCCGAAAGACCCCGTAATACCGATTGATATAAGGCCTGCCATTCTTTTTATTTTTACGCTGGCCATATAAACAAGAATTTTTTTAATCAGCCCATCAACTGGCGAGAAAATTAAAACAGCTTTTCTGATGCCGAAGATTTTGGCCAATATAAAAAGCGCGCGGGCTTTCGGAGTCCAATTTAAGCGGCTTTTTTTTTCTAAAACTATTCTATCCGGATAGCGCTTTAACCATTCATCAAAACGCTTTAAATCGTATTCTTCAAGCTGAAGAAGATATAGTTGATTTTTTAGCGGCATCATATGGAAATAAATTCTTTTATTATTTTTACAAACTCATCCGGTTTTTCTAAAAATACATGATGACCTGTATTTTTTATTACAGATAATTTAGCGCTGGGAATAAGTTTGGCAATAAGTTTCCCATGTTTCAATGGCGTCTCGTTATCATTTTCGCCCCAAATTACGAGAGTCGGGGCCTCTATAAGCGGGAGCTCCGGCGCTAAATTTTCTTTTATTATTATTTTGAACGTTTCCTTTAAGTACGGATTTTCAATTCGGGCATAATCGGAAATATCTAATCCTAGAAGTTTTAAGATAAACGGATAAGTTTTTTTTGGAAGAAAGTTTTTTATTATTTTTGCCGATTTTTCTGTAATCTTGATTTTAAAATTAGGTTCGCGAATAGCCGATGCGCCAATCAAAATTAATTTTGAGATAATTTCCGGATGAAGAATCGCCAGTTTTGCCGCAATCGCGCCACCGAAAGAATGCCCCGCAATTATCGGTTTATTAATGTTTGTATCTTTCAAAAAGTTACAAATAAAATCAGCATAATCTTTGAGAGCCATTGGTTTTTCAATGGAGGACTTGCCGAAGCCTGGGAGGTCGGGCGTGTAAATTAAAAAATCATTTTTCAGATAATGCGAAAGTAGCCTGAATACCTCGGAAGAATTATCCCAGCCGTGAAGAAAAATTATTGTTTTTTGGGGATTCATTATGTTGAATGATGACATAATTTGGTCTATAGTATCAAGAATGCCGCTATCGTCTAATGGCTTAGGACGTCGCGTTCTCAACGCGGGAATCGGGGTTCGATTCCCCGTAGCGGTACTAAACCATGAAAGAATTTTTGAAGAATATAGTAAATAGAATATTACTGGGGTCAAGTTTGATTTTCAATATCGGGCTTTTTTTATTTTTTCTATTTTTTATAAGGCAAAGTAATATACCCATTGTTCTCCATTACAATGTCAATTGGGGCGTTGATTATTTAGGTGAAGTCAAAAACATATTTATTTTGCCTGTTGTCGGATTGCTTATTCTGTCGCTGAATGGTTTTTTGGCGATAAATCTTTGGGGGAAAAATAAAACATTATCTTATTTTTTTACCGTTATAACATTACTGGTTCAATTTTTTCTCGTTATAAGCGGTATTGCTTTATATATAATTAACAGGTAATATATCCCAGCAGTTACAAATATGAAATTAGCAGTTATAAAAACAGGAGGAAAACAACATTTAGTTAAAGAGGGGGATAAGTTGAAGCTTAGCAAAATAATCGCCAATGAGGGCGATAGTATTGAATTTGATGAGGTTTTACTGGTGTCCGACAAAGAGACAAAAATCGGCGCGCCATTGGTTGAAGGAGCGAAAGTTTTGGCAGTAGTTTTGAAACAGGGACGTACCAAAAAAATTATTGTTTTTCATTACCATTCAAAAACACGCTATAGAAAAAAAGCCGGCCATCGCCAGCATTTTACGGAAGTTGAAATTTCAAAAATTATTTAATTTCTTTGCGCGAATCCAACGCGCCGGAGAGTGTCTGCGCGTCGGCAAATTCTACATCCGCGCCATAAGGCAACCCTCGCCCAATACGGGTTATTTTTATTTTTAGCGGCTTAAGCAATCTTTCCAAGTAATGCGCAGTTAAATCCCCCTCGTGAGTGGGGGAAAGCGCCAGAATAATCTCTTTAACGCCTTTACTGGCGTTCTTTTTGTTTTCCTCTAGCCGGCTTATCAGCTCGGGCATTTTCAGGTTTTTTGGGATTGCCGTATCCAAAGCGGAAAATAAACCGCCCAATACATGATAGAGTCCTTTGTAGTTTCCGGATTTTTCAATTGTCGCAAGATCAGTTTCTTTTTCCACAACGCAGATTGTTTTATGGTCCCGGCCGGAGTTGTCACAAAAATGGCATTTATCGTTGCCGTTGTTTTCAATAGCAAAGTAACAACGCTGGCAAGTTTTTATTTCTTTACTCAAGCCTTCCAAGGATTTCTTTAAATTTTCTCGGATATTTTTCTCTCCATTTAAAAGCCAAAAAGCCAGTCGCGCCGCCTGACGCGGCCCGATGCCCGGCAACTTGGAAAAATTATCTATAAAATCTTTTATAGGTTTTGGATACATTTTAGTGAAGTTTATCCAGATTCTTAAAGCTGACAAAATTTTCATTGAAGTACAATTCCGATTTTCCGGTTGGGCCGTTGCGATGCTTGGCTACATGGATTTCAGCGATATTTTTTCGCTCAGTTTCACTGTTGGGTTTCGCCTTGTCTTCCCGATAAATAAACATGACCACGTCGGCATCTTGTTCAATGGAGCCCGATTCTCTTAAATCAGAAAGTTTCGGTATTTGATCGGTTCTTGCTTCTGGGGCGCGGGAAAGCTGGGAAAGCGCCAACACGGGAATATTTAGTTCTCTTGCCAAATTTTTTAACGCTCTTGAAATTTCACTGACTTCTTGCGTCCGATTTTCAAATCGCCCCGTTCCTTGCATTAGTTGCATATAGTCAATAATTAAAAGGTCGAGGCCCTTTTCCGCCTGCAATCTTCTGGCCATGGTTCTTATTTGTAAAACATTCGGCGAAGCGGCGTCATCTATAAAAATCGGCGCTGATGATAGACGATCCAAAGCGGCTCCCATTTTGTCGAAGTCATTATCTTTACCCTCATCGGACAGTTGACCGGTTCGGAGCCGCCACAAGTCAACACTTGCTTCAGAGGCAATAAGACGTTCTACCAGCTGCTGTTTTGACATTTCCAAACTAAAAACGCCAACGGCCATTTTTTCATTAACAGCCGCGTGTCTGGCAATATCAAGCGCTAAAGATGTTTTCCCCAAAGATGGCCGTGCCGCCAAAATTATCAAATCGGCTTTTTGCAATCCGGCCAACCGCTTGTCCAAATCAATAAAACCGGTCGGGATTCCACGCCAAGTGTCGTCGCCCTTATGCAAGCGGTCAAATCTTTCAAATGCTTCGGTAAGATGCGGTTTGATATGCTGAAATTCTTGGATAAGCGAAGTTTGGGAAACGCCAAAAATTTTCTTTTCAGCTTCGTCTAGAACTTCATCAATATTTTTATGTTCTTCCCAAGCCAGCGATGAGATTTCATTTGAAGCGCTTATCAAATCGCGCAGAACTCTTTTTTGGCTGACTATTTTCGCGTAATGAACAACATTAGACGCCGTCGGCACGAAATTCATAAGAGTCGTGAGGTATGACATTCCACCGATATCTTTGAATTGTTTTTTTTCTTTAAGTTTGCTGCTGACGGTCAAAAGATCAATTGGCTCGCTTTTGGTATAAAGCTCAACCATTGATGTAAATATCATTTCATGGATCTTGCGATAAAAATCTTTAGCGGTAATTATATCGGCGATTTTAATAATAGCGTCTCTATCTATCAAAAGAGAACCAAGAACCGATTGTTCGGCCTCAATATCTTGTGGTGGAAGCTGATTAGGGTTATACGGCAGCGATTTTTTAGTTTCTTTTGTATAAGTTTTTGCTGGCATATTCGCAGTCAGTATAAATGTTTAATAAATTTCTCGCAAATAAAAAAGTTGAAAACATGTGAATTGTATTTTTAAAAAAATTTAGTATTACGCTCTGGAAAATTCCTTGAGGCGCGAAATTAGAGAAGAAGCGGGCATTAAAGTCGGCAAGATGAGTTATTGTTGCGACATGACTTTTATTAGACTGGATAATATTCCGGTTATTATTTTAAGCTTCTATGCGCCGTATCAAAGTGGAGAAATAAAACTAGATAACGAAAGCATAGATCACGCCTGGGCAACTTTTGACGAGCTAAAAAACCACGACCTTATCGAGGGCATCGCGGACGAAATCAAAATGGTTGATGAGATAGTGAAAAGTTAAATTGCATGTTTATTTCCGATCGGCTGATAACATGCAATTTGATGTTTTGACACCAAATAAGTGCGGAATCTTTAATTCTTTTTTAGTTTTGGGCCGGAGGGGGAGTCGTCAATCAGCCAGCCGAGGGATTCGATTTTTTTACGGAGTTCGTCAGATTTGGTGAAGTTTTTTTCTTGGCGGCATTTTTCACGCTCTTTTACCAGTTTCAAAACTATCACCGGAATTTTTTCTGATTTTATCTTACCAAGGTTCAATCCAAGAACTTTATCAAAATCAATAATTAAATTATATTTAGTTTTTGGATTCAATTTTTCAGATTTAACAATTTCCCACAAAAGCGCCAACGCACGCGGCATATCTAGGTCATCATTTATATATTTTTCAAATTCTTTGGATAAGTGTTTTTTTAACACTCTGACATTCTCGAGAATGTCAGAGTGTTGTTTCTGCTCATTTTTAATTTCTATTATTGCTTCCCTTAATTTTTCAAGCGCGTTTTGAGACGCTTGCAGACTCTCCCAAGTAAAATTTAGTTTTGAGCGGTAGTGAGCAGTTAATGACAAATAGCGGAAGGCGAGGGGGTCAAATTTCTTTGCTTCCAAATCGCGGAGATTGAATATATTTCCCAACGATTTTGACATTTTTTCGCCGTTAACCGATAAATGTTCGCCTTCAATAAAATATTTAACAAATGTTTTTCCCGTTGCTCCCTCGGACTGAGCGATTTCATTTTCATGGTGGGGGAATATTAAATCAACGGCGCCGCCGTGAATATCAAAAGTATTTCCTAAATATTTCATTGACATTGCCGAACATTCTATGTGCCAACCCGGCCTACCTTTGCCGAAAGGCGCATCCCACAACGGCTCATTATTTTTCGCTACTTTCCACAAAACAAAATCTTCAGCGCTTGTTTTGTCGTATTCATCGGAATCAATACGGGATTGATTTTTTCCGCCAAAGGCGGATCCGCTTCTGGCGGACAGACCGCTTAACTTTCCATAGGATTTGAACTTCGAAATATCAAAATAAACTGAACCGCCAGTTTCATAAGCCAAGCCATTTTTAAGAAGCGCCGCAATGAGCTTGATCATATCTTTGATATGTTTTGTCGCTTTCGGATATTTCCAAGCTTTTTCAATATTTAGTTTTTTTAAGTCCTCAAAAAACGCTTTTTCATACGGTTTAACAAAATCGGAAATGGATTTTCCCGTTTTTTGTGACTCACGAATTATTTTGTCTTCCACATCGGTAATATTAACCACGAGATTAACTTTGTATCCGTTGTATTCAAGCGTCCGCTTCAAAATGTCTTCAAAAATATAAGTTCGCAAATTGCCTATGTGCGCGTAATCATAAACCGTTGGCCCGCAAGCGTAAAATCCCACCTGTTTGGGGCGCAAGGATTTAAATGTTTCTTTTTTTCGGATTAGAAAATTGTAGAATTTTACAGCCATTTTTTGGTCTTGAAGTAAATCCACATGAATGTTGACGTGAAGAAAACAGTTATGGCCACAATCCAAAAATCGGCGGGATTCATTTGAGTAATGGCGGCGACGAGCATTGCCGGGAAAGTTATAAAAGACAACATAGTGAAAGTTCTTATAATGGTATTCGTTTTGTTGCTCAATAAATTTGCATGAGTGTCTTCCAAGGCATTTATAGTACCCGTGTAATTATCTACCTCATTCCAGATTCTTTCATAGTCGCTGATAAGGTCATTGAAATAAATTTTCAAATCGGCGCTTTTTTCCGGCCAAAAATTTATTCCCCGGTTAGCTAAAGAATTAAAGATTCTATTTAGTGGTCTTATGGCAATCCGAAAATCCAAAACATCTCTTTTGACAATCAGCAGTTCTTTGATCAACTCGCGTTCCATTCCTCTGAACATATTATCTTCAATCCGATTGATATTCTTGCCAATGTGAACCAATTGTCTTTCAGCAAAGTTCAGGAGTTCTTCGCTCACCCAATAAAACAAATGGCCGCTGGTTGAACCGAAGCACTTGGATTTAAAGTCGGATTTATTTTCGCATTTTTTCATTAAATCCCTCAGTGGCTCAATCGATTCGTTGTGAATTGTTATCAGTTGATTTTCGGCGATTAAAAAATCAAGTTCAATCGGTTTGGTTGTTTTTTTTGCCTGATGAAAAACCGGCACATGCATCGCCAAAAACATATAGTTGTCAAAATATTCAACCTTTTCCCTCTGGGAAGCGGGGATTAGCTCGTCTAAAACAATCGTGTGAATATTAAAATTATTTTTCAGCCACTCTAAATCTTTTTTATTTGGCCTTTCTATATCCGTCCAGGTTAATCCATTTTCGGTTATAGTTTTCATTTTTTATTATAAAAATTGATTGATAATATAATCACTTTATCACAATTTCGCCCCCAATGCCAAAAGTACATTTAGCACTCTTGACAAGGGAGTGCTAGTTTTTATATACTGGTAAATATCATGAACTTAGAAGGCAGGCCAAGAGAAATATTTGTTATCGTGGTGGGGGAATTTATAAAAACCGCAAGGCCGGTCGGTTCCGAATTTTTGGCCGAAAATTATGACTTAGACGTAAGTTCGGCTACAATAAGAAACGATTTGGCTTTTCTTGAAGAGTTGGGATTTTTAAACAAACCCCATCCCTCCGGAGGAAGGATGCCTACAGCTCACGGCTGGCACTATTTTATGGAAGAGGTTTGGCAGCCGTCATATTTGAAAGAGGAAGAAACACTAAAGTTTGAAAATTCTGTTTCAAATTTAATCAATGCCTCTATAGAAGTTAAGGAATGCGTTTCAAAAATTTTCCCGGATGTCTCGGAAGAATTTTTGAAAAGATTTTTAATGGATAAAATATTTAATAACTATGGAAGAAAAAAATAAAAAAGAAGACGAAGATTTAGAAACAATAAAAAAACAGGCCGAAGAATACTTAAATGGATGGAAGCGCGCCAAAGCCGATTATCTTAACCTAAAAAAAGATATGGAAGCGCAAAGCAAAGAACTGAAAGAATGGATGTCAAAAATATTTCTGCTACCCCTGTTGGAAATTATGGATAGTTTTGACAGAGCGGGGACTTTAGACCCGGGCATTGAAGGAATTAAGAAGCAATTTGAAGATTTTTTAAAAAATAGCAAAGTTGAGGCGATGAAAGCTGTCGGTGAGAAGTTTGATCCGTTAAAACACGAAGCGATTGAATCTATAGGTGGTGGCCTGTCTGCGCAGGCAGGCGAACCGGAAATTATAGCGGAAGAAATACAAAAAGGGTATTTAATCGGCGAAGAGATTTTGAGACCGGCGAAAGTCAAAGTTTATAAATAAATAAATAAAAATAAAAAATATGGCAAAAATACTAGGAATAGATCTCGGGACTACTTATTCGGCAATGGCAATTGTTGAAGGCGGCAACCCGAAAATAATTGAGAACAAAGAGGGCAATAGAACTACGCCTTCTATTGTGGCGACCGCCAAGAATGGCGAGCGCTTGGTAGGGCTTTTGGCGAAAAGACAGGCCGTTATTAATCCCGAAAATACCATTTTTTCAATGAAACGGCTTATAGGGCGGAGATGGAACGATCCGGAAATTTCGCGCGACCAAAAATGGCTACCCTACAAAATACAGCAATCAAGTTCTGGCGGCGTGGAAATAAATATGTCAGGCAAGTGGTACCGGCCGGAGGAAATCTCGGCGATGGTTCTGCAAAAAATGAAGCAGGATGCGGAAGAAAAACTGGGCGAAAAAATTACCGAAGCCATCATAACCGTGCCGGCGTATTTTGACGATTCTCAAAGGCAGGCGACAAAAAACGCGGGAGAAATCGCCGGATTAAAGGTCTTAAGAATTATAAACGAACCGACGGCCGCGGCTTTGGCGTATGGCTTGGACAAGAAAAAGTCGGAGCAAATCGTAGTTTATGATTTTGGCGGCGGCACATTTGATATTTCGGTTCTGGAAATCGGCGATGACACAATTGAAGTAAAAGCCACCGGCGGTGATACTCATTTGGGAGGTGATGATTTTGACCAGCGCATTACCAATCATCTCGTTGATCTGTTTAAAAAAGAACAGGGAATTGATTTGTCAAAAGATAATATGGCTCTAGCGCGGCTGAAAGAGGCGGCAGAAAAGGCCAAGCTTGAACTTTCAACCGTTATGGAAACGGAAATTAATCTGCCGTTTATCACTTCCGACGCTTCTGGCCCAAAACATTTTATTACCAAATTAACGCGGGCAAAACTTGAAGAATTAGTCCACGATTTTATTGCTACTTCGCTTGAATTGGTGAAGCAAACAGTAAAAGAAGCGAATTTTTCTCTTTCGGATGTTGATGAAATTGTTTTGGTTGGCGGCCAAACCAGAATGCCGGCGATTGCCGATGCGGTAAAGAATTTATTCGGCAAAGAACCGCACAAAGGCATTAATCCAGATGAAGTCGTCGCGCTCGGCGCTGCAGTACAAGGCGGAGTTTTGCAGGGAGATGTCCGCGATATTTTGCTTTTGGATGTTACTCCTTTGACATTGGGTATTGAAACATTGGGCAATGTCGCCACTCCTATGATTGCCAAAAATACAACTATTCCAACGGCGAAAACGCAGACATTTTCAACGGCAGCCGATAACCAACCACAGGTGGAAATTCATGTTCTTCAGGGAGAACGGCCAATGTCGGCTGACAACAAAACTCTAGGCAAGTTTATTTTGGACGGCATTCCACCGGCGTCAAGAGGCGTTCCCCAAATTGAAGTAACATTTGACATTGATGCCAATGGCATTTTGAACGTTTCTGCCATTGATAAAGCCAGCGGTAAAAAACAGGCGATAACCATTACCGCTTCTACCGGTTTATCAAAAGAGGAAGTGGAAAAAATGAAAAAAGAAGCGGAAATTCACGCGCAGGAAGATTCCAAGAAAAAAGAAGAAATTGAAATAAAAAATTCCGCCGAGTCGCTAGTTTATATGTCTGAAAAAGCGGTTAAAGACGCTGGGGATAAGGTAAAACCTGAAGACAAAAAAACAATTGAAGAAAAAATAGACGCATTAAAGAAAATAAAAGATAGTGCCGATATTGAAGCAATTAAAAAAGCATCGCAAGAATTATCAACCGAAATCCAGAAAATCGGACAAGCGATGTACAACCCGCCTGCGGAAGAAAAAAAAGAAGAACCGAAGACAGAGGAAACTAAATAATGGCAAAAGATTATTATGAAATTTTGGGGGTTGATAAAAACGCGCCTGAAGGTGAAATAAAGCGCGCTTACAGAAAATTAGCGCACCAGCACCATCCCGATAAAAACGGCGGTGAAGATAAAAAGTTCAAAGAAATCAACGAGGCATACCAGGTTCTCGGGAACAAAGAAAAAAAAGAGCAATACGACAGGTTTGGGCGGACTTTCGATAGCGGCGGCTTTTCTGGTGAAGGATTTGGTGATTTTGGCGGTCTCTCAGATATTTTAGAAGAACTTTTTGGTTTCAGCCGCCAAAGAAGCAGAGGCGGGTTTGACGATTTTTTTAGCGGTGGGTTCAATCGCGCTTGGTCAACCATTCAAACAACTTTGAATCTGGATTTTGTTACGGCGGCGCTGGGAGGAGAAATTGAAGTTTCGGTAAGAGGCGAGAGATTAAAATTAAAAATCCCCGCCGGAATTCAAAACGGCGAAGCATTGGTGCATCATGGGAAAAATGGTGATATAATTTTTGTGGTGAACATAAAAATGCCAAAAAATATTTCCCGCAAAGCGCGAGAGCTTTTGGAAGAATTAAAAAAGGAAATAAATGAGTAATCCAACGTGGGATATTTTAATGCTGTTGTTTTTCTTTTCAGCGGTGTTTATTTATGGTCTTTTTGCTGGACGCAACAAAACAATCGTGTTATTGTTGGCGGCATATCCGGCGACTTTGCTTAATGAATATTTTCCTTATCCCGCTGGTTTCTTGTCTCGGTTTAATGTATCTCAAGTAATCTTTTTAAGAGTATTTTCTTTTTTTGTTTTAACGTTGATTATTTTTTGGATTTTAGGCAAAACCGGCTTATCAAGAAAAGAAGTAAACAGAAAAACAGGACAGATTATATTTTTAAGTTTTTTAAGCGTTGGTTTTTGGGCAAATATAGTTCTTGGTTACGCGCTAAAAGCCGATTCGGAAATCGTAAAGCTCACGCCAGTTACCCAATTTCTATTCGGTTCCAACTGGGCACATTTCATCTGGCTGGTACTGCCGCTCCTCGCGCTGTTTTACATTAAAAGAAAATAATACGCGCCCCCATAGCTTAATGGTAAAGCAGTTGCCTTTTAAGCAATTGACTCAGGTTCGATTCCTGGTGGGGGCATAAATTTTTCTAGTTGAGATTTGCCTGTTGGTGTCGTGTTTGGTAAAATATATCCATAGAACGATGATTCGATTTGAGAATATCAGCAAAATTTACAACAGCCATTCGGTAGCGCTTAAAGATGTTACTTTTGAGGTCAACCCGCACGAGTTTGTTTCGCTTGTGGGGCGTTCCGGAGCGGGAAAATCAACTCTTTTAAAACTGCTGATCGCCGAAGAGAAGCCGACCAGCGGGAAAATCTTTTTCAATAGGCAAAACGTTCTGAAGATGCCGAATAGAGAATTACCTTTTCTGCGCCGCCAAATAGGGGCGGTTTTTCAGGATTTTAAACTTTTGCCAAACAAAACGGCTTACGAAAATGTCGCTTTCGCGATGGAAGTTGCCGGTAAAAGTGAAAGGGAAATTAAAAATGATGTCTCCAGAGTTTTGGATTTAGTTGGTTTAAAAGATAAAATGAACAACTTTCCCCGCGAACTTTCCGGCGGTGAAAAACAACGAGTTGCTATCGCGAGGGCGATGGTGCATCGTCCCAGCGTTATCGTTGCCGACGAACCGACCGGCAATCTGGATCCTATTAATACTTGGGATATTATCCGTCTGCTTTTAAAAATTAACGAACTAGGCACAACGGTCATTTTGGCCACTCACGATAAAGAAATTATAAACGCCTTGGAAAGACGGGTAGTCAGCTTGGAAAACGGAACTGTGGCCAGGGACGAAAATCCCGGCCGTTACATTCTTTCGTAGAATTATGTTCATAACACTAAATAGAATAACAAAATCCGGATTTATAAATTTTTGGCGAAACGGCTGGTTATCAACAGCTACGGTTTTGATTATGACGATAACCCTAGCCGCTTGGACCAGCATTTTTTTGCTCAATGTCGTTTTAACATCTGTTTTGGACATGCTGGCCGAAAAAGTTGATGTCAGTGTTTATTTTAATTTAGACACTAAAGAATCCAATATTTTGTCTTTGAAATCAAAACTGGAAGGGTTAAATGAAGTCGCTAGCGTTGAGTATGTTTCTGCCGAGCAGGCGCTGGAGATTTTTAAGAAAAGTCATGCCGGTGACGAGGTTCTTATTAAATCGGTGCAAGAATTAACCGATAATCCTTTGGAAGCCAGTTTGAATATATTAGCTAAGGATTCTTCAAATTACGGAGTAATTGCCGACTTTATTGATCAATCCGCGGAAAAAAATACTATCAGTAAAATCAATTATACGGAAAATAAAGTTGTAATAGATCGGTTGAATAATATTATAAGGATTCTCCGCCAAAGCGGCGCTGTAGCAGGATTGGCGCTGGCTTTTATCGCATTCTTGGTGGCATTCAACACGGTGCGGCTGGCAATCTATTCCTCGCGGGAAGAAATAACGGTAATGAAACTTGTCGGCGCGTCCAACTGGTTTGTGCGTGGGCCATTTATTGTTGAGGGCATTTTGCACGGCCTCATAGGCGCGCTTTTCTCTCTGGCAATTGTTGTTTCCATTGTTGCTTTTTTAGGGCCGAAGCTTCTTAATTTCTTGCCGGAAATAAACATGGTAAATTACATAGGCGACAACTTTTGGTTCCTGTTGCTTTTCCAGGCATTAGGAGGCATAATTTTGGGCGTATTTTCCAGCTGGGTAGCGGTACGAAAATACCTGAACGTATAATTTTACAAAATCGTATATTTTGCGGGATCGTCTAATGGTAGGACGTTTGGCTCTGAACCAAAAAATTGGGGTCCGAATCCCTGTCCCGCAGCTATGAATAGAGCAATGATTCTTATAACTTATCTTGGAAACTGGCAGACCATTATTGGTTTGGGGATTGTTGCGTTTGTAGTTTTGTGGTTAATGCGCAAAAAACGAGAAACCGGTTTTTTGGCTGTTGCTTTAGTAAGCGGTGAAATCATTAAGGAGCTTCTCAAGATTCTCATTCATCGCCAGCGACCGGACGCAACATTCGCTTTAATATCGGAAACCGGTTATTCATTTCCCAGTGGTCACGCGGTTATGTCGGTTATTTTTTACGGAATGATTTGCTATTTTATTTACCAAGTATGCAAAAACAAATGGCAAAGAATAATTTCATTAATTATAACTGTCGTTCTTGTTTTTCTGATTGGATTTTCGCGGGTTTATCTTGGCGTTCACTGGGCTTCCGATGTTTTTGCCGGATGGCTTATCGGCGGCGCGATACTTGTGTTTTTTATCGTTAAGTTGAAGAATATAAAGAATTAGTCCATACTAAATCAATTATGTCTGAATTAGCCTTTTCAATTTTACCAAAACCTTTAAGCGACGAGGAAGACGAGGAGGAAATATAATGCCTTCATTTTTAGAGTTTTTACCGCTCGTAACCACGGCGGCCATTATCGACAGCGTAAATTTTTGCGCTTTTTCGGTGTTGCTTTTGACAATCGCTTTTCTTTTTAGCGCCGGCCCCGTCGTGGCAGAGCGTTCCAAAATTCTTAAAATAGGCGGTGTTTATATTGCCGGCATATTTTTGACATATATTTTAATTGGCTTGGGAATAATGAAAGCGCTTTATTCTTTTAATACGCCTCATTTTATGGCGAGAGTTGGCGCGTCCGTTATGATTTTATTCGGGGTAATAAATATAATAAATGAATTTTTTCCCGCGTTTCCGATAAAACTAAAAATTCCGGCAAGCGCGCATCAAAAAATGGCGCCATTAATTCAGAAAGGCTCTATTCCCGCAGTATTTTTTCTTGGTGTTTTGGTCGGTCTTTACGAATTTCCCTGCACCGGCGGCCCTTATTTGATGATATTGGGTTTTTTGCATGATCGCGCTACATATGTAAAAGGGGCGGCGTATCTGTTGTTTTATAATCTGGTTTTTGTTCTTCCCCTCGTTATTACTCTATTTATCGCAAGCAACGAAAAACTGCTTGGAAAATTAAGAGGGTGGCGAGAAAATAAGAATATCAGGATTAAATTTTGGAGCGGCATGGCCATGATTATTTTGGGGGTTGTAATTTTTATGTTATAAATAAACAATATGAATATCGAACAAAATAAAATAGCGGATTTACTGAAAAAAATAGAGCAGATGAAAAAAACCGGCGAAGTTGACCTTTCAACCGAGGAAGATTTAAGCATCGCTGTTATGAATCTTATTTCTCTTGAAGAGCACTTTTTTTTCACCAACGCCAAAACAGGGAAAGAAGAATACTTAAACTTACTTTTGGAAACAAGAGAAATACGCAAATCTCTTCTGGCCAGATTGGTTAGTAAACACGAAGGCGAGACATGGTGTATTTCTAAGCATCTTTTAGGAACGACCATGCGTTTGATGGAGGTTGGCACAAAATTGTACTCTGACGGCAAGAGAGATGAAGCCAAAGAAATATATAAAAAAGCTGGCGAAGTTTATTCTTTATTTTGGGCATTGCGCCTTAAACTTATTGACATATCCGGCCTAAAGGAAGTTGCTGCCAAAGAACAACCGTGGACGCTTAATGATATATTAGATAAGTTAGTAGATTGCTGCGATGAGTAAAAAGACAATAGTTATAATTGGTCTGATAATTTTGGCAATTATTTTTGCTATTTTTTATTTTTATAATAAATCTGTTCCTCCGGCTAGCGGTAAATATGATGATTTCGCCAGATGCTTATTGTCAAAAAATATAACTATGTATGGAGCGGATTGGTGTTCTTATTGCCAGAGTGAAAAAGCGGCATTTGAGGGTTCATTTAAATACGTTCCCTATGTTGAATGCCCCGATAATCCACAACTATGTCTGGATAAAGGGATTGAAGGTTATCCAACTTGGATTTTCCCAGACGGGAAAAAGTTGGTAGGTGAACAAGGACTTGAAAAATTGTCGCAAGAAAGCGATTGTGTGTTACAATAACAAGTATTAAAATTATTTTTTAATAATATGTTTGATTACAATAAACTTCCGAGGTTTGAACAAAAACTTGTTTTAATCGCTGTTGGCATTTTAACTTTATTTTTGGTATTTGCCGGTTTCAATCAACTTATCGGCGCCATCAACGATTTCCGCAATGGCGGGACCAATAGTAATCCTCAAACGATAAGTTTTAGCGGTGAAGGAACGGTAAAAGCTATTCCGGATACTGCCAAGGTTGCGCTTGGTCTAGTTACCGAAGGAAAAGATTCTATTTCTGTCCAGAATGAAAATACATCCAAAATGAACGCCGTAATTAAGTTCTTGAAAGACCAAGGAATAAAAGATGAAGATATTAAAACCAGCAATTATAACCTGTCTCCGAAATACAATTACGACAAAGGCAAATCAACATTAGTTGGCTATATTATTAATCAAATGCTTACTGTTACGGTCAGGGATTTAGAAAAAATAGGCAATGTTTTAGATGGCTCGGTTTCCAGCGGCGCCAATGAGGTAAATTCTGTTTCGCTTTTTATTGACAAGCCGGAAGAATTAAAAAACAAAGCCCGCGAAGAGGCGATAAAACAGGCGAAAGAAAAGGCCTCAACAACCAGCAAGATTGCAGGGTTCAGGTTGGGCCGGGTAGTTAATTTTTATGAAAATTCCATGGGAGAACCGCCAATGTACTACGAAACGATGATGAGTAAAGGCGGGGGCGTGTCCGATGTTGCTCCTTTGCCGCAAATAGAGCCCGGCAGTCAGGAAATCAAAATCAACGTCACCCTGACCTATTTGATAAAATAGTTTTTAGAAATTAGGGATCTCTACAATGTCGCCGGGGGTTATATTCCATTTTTCGGCCTGACCGGCGTTGATTTCCAAAACATATTGCGCCAGTGATTTTGATTCATAAATTTGGCAGGTTCTGTTTTCTGGGCAAGGCCTTTGAGTTACAATTTCGTTAACGCGTCCATTTGAAGAAATAAAAATCATATCGAGAGGGATAAGTGTGTCTTTCATCCAGAAACTTCGCGCCTTTTCATCAGAAAAAACAAAAAACATTCCGGAATTCTTTTCAAGCGAATCTCGGTTCATCAATCCGGTTTCTAATTCCTGCGCGGTTTTAGCAAATTCAACTTGAATTTTAATGGGTCCGGCCGCTGTAAATATAGTAATGGAATTTTTGTCGGCAATTTTTTGATATTGCGAAAACAAAACAATACCCGCTAGGGTTATTATGAGTGCTCCCGAAATCCAATAAAACGGCCTTCTTGAATCAAGTAACATATATTTTATTTCATTTTAACTTAAATTGTTAAATATTAAAAATATATGTTAAAGTTCATTTAATGAACCAATCTTTTCTTTTGTTTTTGCTTGGGATAATGGCCGTTGCGGTTGCGGTACTGATTTATTTTTTGTCGCGGAAAAAATCAGGGGAAAAACCTCAAGACAATCAAGCGATTTTGATGATCCAAGACCAATTAAAGGAGATGCGCCAGACGCTGCAGAATTTCGGTTCGCAAGTGGACACTAAAATGGGCGATTCAACAAAAATGTTCCAGCAGCAATTCGCGCAAAGCGCGAAAATTGTCCGCGATGTTACCGAAAGATTGACGAAACTGGACGAAACCAATAAACAAGTAATGAATGTGGCCGACCAATTGCAAGGATTGGAAGATGTTTTGAAAAATCCTAAGCATCGCGGGGTTTTGGGCGAATATTTTTTAGAGAATGTTTTGAAAAATGTTTTACCGCCGAAAAATTATCAAATGCAATATGGATTTAAGAACGGCGATATCGTTGACGCGGTAGTTTTTATTAAAGATAAAATAATTCCGATTGATTCTAAATTTTCACTTGAAAATTACAATCGGATTTTACAGGAAAAAGACAAAGGACGAAAAGAAGAATTGGAAAAACAGTTTAAGGCCGATTTGAAGAATAGAATAGATGAAACCGCCAAATACATCCGGCCAAATGAAAACACATTAGATTTTGCTTTTATGTTTATTCCCGCCGAAGGAATTTATTACGACCTGCTGGTTAATCAGGTTGGCGCGATAAAAGTTAATACACGCGACTTAATTGAATATGCTTTTAAAGAGAAACATGTGATTATTGTCTCGCCGACATCGTTTTTCGCCTATTTACAGACAGTTATGCAAGGTCTGCGCGCTCTACAAATTGAAGAATCGGCCAAAGAAATTCGCAAATATGTTGAAATGCTTCAAAAACATTTATTGAGTTACGACGAATATATGAAAAAACTCGGCAATAATCTGGGGACGGCAGTTAACGCGTATAATAAGGCCTCAAAAGAATTCGGCAAGGTTGATAAAGATGTGGTAAAAATTACGGGTAAAACCGGCGAGATTGAACCGCTACAAATTAAAGGACCGATAACTGAGGAAGAAGAATAAAAAAATATTATGGCAAATCATATTGTTCTGGATATTGAAACGCAGAATTTATTTTCCGATGTCGGAGGCAAGGAAAACTTAACCAAGCTTCTGCTTTCGGTTGCCGGCGTTTATTCATATGCGGATAACAAATTTTTGACTTTTAGCGAAAAAGAAATGCCGGCTTTTGAAAATCTTCTAAAAAAGACGGATTTAATAATCGGTTTTAACATAGATCATTTTGACCTGCCGGTGTTGAGAAAATATTTATCTATTGATTTAACAAAAATTCCGACTCTGGATATTATGAAAGAAGTTGTTGATACGATGGGGCACAGAGTCAGTTTGGATGATATTTGCGTTAATACTTTGGGAAAAAAGAAAACTGCCAATGGTTTCTTGGCGGTTGATTACTGGCGGCAGGGGAGAATAGATGAACTTAAAAAGTATTGCCTGAGCGATGTGCGGCTTACGCGGGATGTATATGAATACGGTCTGAAAAAAGGCGAGATAAAGTTTACCGCCCGTGATGCCAATCTTCCATATATAAAAACAATGAGAGTTAACTTTGCCAAATACGCGGGAATAAAAATAACAACGGCATGGACTCCTTCACTTTTTTAGACAAAATAATAAATGAAAGTTTTATCCGCGAACCATATATCAAAAAAAGCTGGTGGGCCACTGATTTAAACTCATGTTTGAGAGGGGTGTTTTATCGCCGCAAAGGGCTTCCTCCGACATCGACAATTCCGCCGGACAGAATGGGCATAATGGAAGTGGGAAAAATTGTTGAAGAATGGATTGTTAACAAGGTAAAGCAATCGGGAAATTTAATTGCCGAACAATTGAGAATTGAGGCGCCGGAGTATGAAGCCTCAGGGAAAGTCGATTTAATTTTAAACGAAGGCGGCAAACCGGTTCTTTACGAAATTAAATCCACCAATTCTTTCAGTTTCAAATATAAACTCAAAAACAGACAGCCCCAGCCCCAGCATAAACTTCAAACACTTTTTTATTTATGGCGTCTTCGCAATTATGGCCATCAAGATTGTCCGGAGGTTGATTTTTCCAATCTTCAAGGTCGGCTTATTTATGTTTCCCGGGACGATTTAAACCGGTTGATTATTCCCTTGGACTATTCTGAGGTTGCCATTAAGCCCATTATTGACCAGCTGGAAATTTTAAATACGTCATGGAAAATGGACGAATTGCCGCCGGTGCCTGAACCAGTTGTATTTGACGAGGAAAAGGGGAAATGGATAATTAATTTTGTTTGCGATTTTTGCGCGTATCACGAACTTTGCGCTGGCCGCGACTGGCGCGCCAAAGCCGAACAAGAAGTCAAAGAACGCAACGCCACGCTGGAAAATTAAATGGCCCCGCTTTAGCGGGGCCATATTGTTTTTATTCATTTTCATTATCGTTACCAATTTTTGCTATAGCAAATTTTGGTACCATCAAACTATTTGCCAACTGACTTTCTCTCCTCCTTTTAGGAGATAAACCTGCTCGGAGGGAGTTTCGCCGCATTGGGCGATTCTGGGAGGTGCCCATTCTCTTTTTTCCAAAACCATAGTTTTGGCACTTGAACTGTTTAGCGGAACGCCAAAAAATTCTTCATCATATTTCATAAACTCCGGCATATCCTCTAATCGGCCAATACTCTCCAAAATTTCTGCCACAACACAAGGACCAACTGGACCACTGAAAACTCCGGAAGCAGGAACATTACCTTTTTTAACCAAAATAGAATGTGGCGCATCATCAGCCGCATAACGGAATTTCCGCTCGCCGTGATGATAAGGGTCTGCCATAGCGTATTTTACCGCCAACCGATCTTCTATGTTGGCATATGGCGGCTGACAAAAAATCTCCGGGCGCAAAATCTCACCATTTTTACCGAAAATATTATATTCTGTATAAAGCCCATAATGAGGCGCTATTCCTCCGGTCATACCCGATGTTGCGTAGATAAATTCAATCAACGACTTGAGGTTAGGGTGCTCGATGGAAATTTTAAGTTTGGGGAAATGGCACTTGATAAGTTTAATCGAGCTAAAAAAACATTCCAGTTCCCATTTGCTTAAATTAGTATTGAATTTGCTTTGAACGTGCAATAATAAAGGCATTCCAAGCTCACTCATGGAGGCGTAAACTGCCGCGCTTCGCGTTGAAGTGAGATCCATCAGCAAAATACCATTACTGTTAGTGGAAACTCCTTCGGGGATATTAGCCACAAACCTGGCGCCAGCACGATAAGCTTCTTCCACCGTTCCGGCTGTTGTACCCGGTGTCATCATTATTCCGCCAATTACCTGCGGCATTGAATAAGCGAGCAAATCTTGATTGTAATATTTATCATATCCAGCAGCGTCAACGACTGGATTTTTTAAGTTTGCCTTGGCCACCACGACACTGAACAATCGGCTGAAAAAAGACGTAAATTCCAGCATTCGCTCTTCGCGCAGATGAACGTGATGGTTGGCCGGATTTGGGATTTCAATCGTATCTACTTTTTTCATCTTCCCGCCTCCTTAAGTTTTTTGTCGGCATACCAAATTGTCAATCGCAGATAAAACGGCCGCATAACTTTGCCTATGCCAATGGAAATCGCATTAACGCGGCCTTTATCAACCAGCCAGTCTATCAATTTTTTAGTGGAAAACCAATTCCAATGGCAATTGATTCCACCGCCAGCCATAATTGGAAAATTCGGCTCCTCTCTTCGGAATCCTTCTATTCTCCGGCAAATCAAATCGCCCAAAATCCAACCGGACAATCCGCCTCCGCCGTATTTTGCCAATGGGGATTTGTCCGGGCCATCAGTCCCAAAAAGCTTTTTCCAGGGGATTTCACCGGGCAAACGGCCAAACTTAAGCGTGTTGGCGTAAGAAAGTCCATCGCAAAGTCCCGAACGAGCTATTCTCAACATTTCGCTAACCGAATCTTCCGGGCCCAATTTGGCAAAAACCGGAATACCCAAATTTTCCTTATCTATTGCCGCCAAGTGATAAAGGCGCTCATCGGACAATGAACAAACATCATGCCCCGTGTTTGGACAGCTCAAATTTTCTTCAAGCCATATCGGCGCCGAGAAATCCGGCAAGTATTTCTTAAGTAAACGAACAAACTCTGCGGTCTCAGTAATCCGTTCCTTTAAAGTCGGCAAAACCGACATATGAGAAAGGCCAAAAGGACTCTTAATTTTCTGCCATTCGCCAATCTCAAATAATGGCAAAGCTCCAGGACTAGCCAACCCAACCGAATTTAAAGCTATTCCTCGCAAAAAATAAAATTTAACACAATCCGGAAATTTTTCAATCGGTTGGAAGTCACCTCCCAGTTTCATATTGCCTTCCCGATAGAAAAGCGGAGTGGTTTTAGCAATAAATCCGGCCTTTTCAGACGAAGAAAGCCAAGGCAAAAACCAATTTAAATACTTGTCATACCACCAGCCATGGCTGATGCCTTTACCTGGTCCGAAAAAATTATAAGTTCCTGAAGCAAAAATTACCCTTGGAATCTCAACACCTTTTATTTTCATCTTGTCCTCCTTGTAAAGGTACTGAATTTATTACATAATATATGCGGTTTATTTAGTAAAGTCAATAATGCCTGCTGGTGAAAACAATAAAATTTATCTGGATTATGCCGCGACGACGCCGGTTGATAAGGAGGTTTTGAAAGCGATGATGCCGTATTTCAGTGAGAAATTCGGCAATGCTTCGTCTGTTCATTCATTCGGGCAAGAGGCGATAGCGGCGGTGGACCAAGCGCGAGAAAAAATCGCGAAGTATTTTAATTGTAATTTCGCAGAAATAATTTTCACCGGCTCGGCAACGGAATCGAATAATCTAGCGATTAGGGGATTCGTCCAAAAGTATAATTATACGACTTCCAAACGATCGTCTACTAGTGGTACAAATAGAGGTCATATAATTTCTACAAAAATAGAACATGAATCGGTACTGGAACCGCTGAAGGAACTGGAGAAAGCCGGACAGGAGGTTACTTATTTGCCGGTTGATAAAGAGGGACTGATAAAAATTTCCAACCTTGAAAAAGCGATTAAAGATACAACAATTTTAATCAGCATTATTTATGCCAATAATGAAATCGGGACGATACAGCCGATAAAAGAAATTGGAAAACTGCTGGAAAAAATAAACAAAAAAAGAAAAGAAAATAATCTCGCAAGAATATATTTTCACACTGATGCGGTTCAGGCGCTCAACTATTTGGAGTGCCGCCCCGACTGGCTGAAGGTTGATTTGTTGACCTTTTCCGGCCACAAAATTTATGGACCCAAAGGTATTGGAGGGTTATATGTTAGAAAAAATACACCGCTTTCGCCGATTATTTCAGGTGGCGGCCAGGAATTTGGATTGCGTTCCGGCACTGAAAATATTTCTTCTATTATTGGTTTGGCGAAAGCGGTGGAACTGGCGCTTGAGAATAAAGAGAAAAATTACAAAAAAATATTTGATTTGCGAAACCAACTGCTCAAAGATATAATTAAAGATAATAAAATAGCGGTAAAAATAAACGGATTATGTAATGACTGTCTTCCCAATATATTAAATATCCGGTTTCCCGGGATAAACAACGAAACGCTAATCATTGCTTTGGACCAAGCGGGGGTAGCTATATCGGCCGGCTCGGCCTGTTCCAGTAGGGCTTCAGCCGCTTCCCATGTTTTAACTGCCATTGGTCTGACGCCAAAACAGGTAAAAGAAAGTATCAGGATATCTATTGGGAAAAATACCACCAAACAAGAAATTAAGAAAGCAATAAGAATAATTAATAAATATGAAAAACTACTCATTTAGAGAACTTCTTTTAACGGCTTTACTGGCAAGCGCTTTAACTGCCATTATCGTCAGTTTTATTTTAGGAGCGATATCCATTGATCTTTTTATTTTTGATTTCTTTCAGAAAACTCCATCCGCTACAAGTACGTCCCAAGGTTTAAATTTAAAACCGTCAGTTGAGATTTACAAACCCCTGGATTATGAAGATAAAGTTATTAGCGCCGTTAAATCCGCTTCGCCGGCGGTGGTGGCTATAACGATTTCAAAAAATGTTCCGATTATTGAACAATGCCCTTATAATCCCTTTTCCGATTTGCCGCCGGAATTCCAACAATTTTTCGGGCAAAATTTTCAATTCTATCAGCCCTGCCAAAAAGGAACTAAGCTTCAAGAGGTTGGAGGCAGCAGCGGCTTTGTAATATCAAGCGATGGCCTAATTTTAACCAATAAACACGTAGTTTCCGATACCGCAGCCGAATATACGGTCTTTACAAATGACGGGAAAAAATATCCGGCAAAAGTTTTAGCCCGCGATCCCAATATTGATATTGCCGTGATGAAAATTGATGCCATAAATTTGCCCAAAGTCAAACTTGGCAATTCCGACTCAATTCAAGTTGGCCAAGCCGCCATAGCCATAGGTAACGCCCTTGGCGAATTTAGGAATACTGTCAGCGTTGGCATTGTCTCTGGGCTTTCCCGCAATATAACCGCATCGGGAGGTGGCATAAGCGAGTCGATAACCGGGGTAATCCAAACTGACGCGTCGATAAATCCCGGCAATTCCGGAGGACCGCTCTTAAATCTACGAGGCGAAGTCATTGGTGTTAACACGGCAATGGTGCAAGGCGCTCAAAATATCGGCTTTTCCA
>JAHJZO010000024.1 GCA_018826255.1 Patescibacteria group bacterium
TGATTTTGGCGGCGCCGGCATTGGCGGCAACAACCGTTTCGTTTTCGCCCGTTAGCGTAAGCACGGCCAGCGGAAAAACTTTTAACGTAACAATTAGCGTGAATCCGCAAAATGTCGCGAATTATACCGAAAAAATTGAATTAACTTATCCGGCCGATATTCTTGAAGTAAGGGCGTTTAATTTTAGCGGCAGTTGGATGCCGCTGGCCCAACCGGGATATGATTTGATTGATAACGCCAACGGCAAGTTAATTAAAACGGCGGGATATCCGGGTGGACTTTCTTCTTTGGCTACTTTTGGAACGGTTTCTTTTTATGCCAAGAAAACGGGAAGCGCGGTTATTAAATTGGGAAGCGGCTCGCTCGCTCTTGATGCCAATAATCAAAATGTTATTAGCGGAGCGCCGGAAGTTTCCGTAACGGTATCGGCGCCGGTGATTGTTCCTGTGGAAGGTCCAACAACGGAACCTACTACAGAGCCGATAGTTGAAGAACCAATCGCGCAACAGCCCGCTGAAACTCAACAAATTTCGCTCATAGCGGCGCTGGGCGTTATCATAACGCTTGGAACGGGTAGTGTATGGCTCGGTATTCTTGTTGGTCTGATAATTCTCGCGGGTTTGATTTATTTGGCATATTGGTTAAGAACGCGAAAAAGTTCTGGAAATATAAAATAACTTCAGAACGCAAAAACGCCTTTCAACAAGTTCGAGGCGTTTTTTGTTTGTTAAATTTTTCTATTTTTCTAACAATTCCAACGATCGTCCGAATTGTTAGAAAATGATAATAATGATAAGTGGGGATATTTTTTGTTTGTTTAAAATTTGGTATACTGTAAGCAATGCTTGATATCCTAATTAAAAATGGGACGGTGGTTGACGGGCTCGGGACGCCGGCGTATCACGCCGATGTGGCGATAAAGGATGGGAAGATTCAAAAAGTCGGTTTCTTGGGCGCGCCAAGCGCCGAAACAACAATCGATGCCACCGGCCTTTATGTCGCGCCGGGGTTCATTGATATTAACAACGCATCCGACAGATATTGGACTTTGTTCAGCCACCCCAATTTGGAAAGTCATTTGCATCAGGGGGTTACCACGATTATCGGCGGCAATTGCGGTTCGTCATTGGCGCCGTTGACTACCGGCGAAATTATTTTAAATATTCAAAAATGGGCCAATGTCAGAAAAATTAATGTTAACTGGTTTACGGTTAAAGAATTTTTTGAAGAAACAAAAAAGAAAGGACTATTGCTGAATTTTGGCACATTAGTTGGCCATTCAACTTTGCGTCGTGGCATTGTCCATGATGAATTTCGTAAATTAAACGAAGAAGAATTGCCGCAGATGAAAGAATTATTGAGAGTTGGCCTACAGGATGGCGCGTTGGGTTTTTCTACCGGCCTGAACTATTCTCACGTTAAAATGGCGCCCCAAGAGGAAATAACCGAATTAGTTTCAGTCCTAAAAAAAGGACAGATTTACAGCACTCATTTAAGAAACGAGGAAGAGGGGTTATACGAAAGCGTTTTGGAAACGATTGAAACCGCTAAAAAAACAGAGGCAAGTGTTGAAATTTCTCATTTAAAAGCGGTGGGCGAAAAAAATTGGCCGGTTTTTGAAAAATGCTTGGAAACAATTGAGAAAGCCGCGGAAAATATTGATATAAATTTTGATATTTATCCGTATGATTCAACGGCAACGGTTTTTTACACCCTTCTGCCCGATTGGATTGCCATTGGCGGCCGCGCCAAACTGATTGAAAATTTAGAGAATAGCGAATTGAGAACAAAAGTTGTAGGCGAGCTTAAAGGCAGAGAGAATGAATTCAAAAAAATAATTATAGCTTCCGGAAACATTGATAAAATTTTTATCGGAAAAACCGTAGATGAAATCGCCAAGAATCAAGGCGGGGGAATTATTGAAACTATTATCAATCTTTTAGTCGTGTCGGAGGGAAAATTAATAGGTTTTTGGCCGGCGCTTTCCGAGGAAAATTTTATCAAAGCCCTGAAAAGCCCTCTTTCCATAATCGCTTCGGATGGCGCGGCATACAGCTCCGCGGATTCCAAAAACGGATTTCTGGCCCATCCTCGTTCGTTCGGGTGTTTTAGCCGGGTTTTGGGCCGATATGTCCGTGAAAAAAATATTTTAGGTCTTGAAGAAGCAATAAAAAAAATGACCGCTTTGCCGGCGTTAAAAGCGGGGCTGTCTCTTAGGGGCATTGTTGAACCGGATTATTTTGCCGATATTGTAATTTTCAATCCGGAACTTGTTAAAGACATGGCCACTTTTGAAAATCCGTTTCAATATTCCATAGGAATTAATACGGTAATTGTTAATGGCCGCGTCGCTTTGTCCAAAGGCCAAATCAAAAACCGGGCATTAGGCCAGCTGCTATGAAATTCAATAAAATAAAACCTAAAAATATTGACCGAAAGTTTTTGATAGTTTTGGGACTAATTTTAATTTTTGGGCTTTTTGTTCTTTTTTCCGCTTCGTTTATAGTAGGCGCAAAAAAGTTTAATGACCCAAATTATTATTTGAAGGAACAGCTTCTGAAGGGGATTTTACTGGGTGTGATTGGCTTTATAATTTTTTCAAGAGTGTCTTTGGAATTTCTTAAAAAATACAGTTTTTTATTTTTAATTTTTTCTATCGGGCTTCTTATTTTGGTTTTCTTGCCCAATTTAGGTTTTTCGCACAGCGGTTCAACGCGCTGGCTTAGTTTAGGCCCGATAACTTTTCAGCCGGGAGAAATATTAAAATTATCCTTTCTTATTTATTTGGCCTCTTGGCTGCATTCCCGCCAGGAAGATATAAAGGGGTTTAACGGCGGGCTTTTGCCGTTTCTTATTATTATTGGGATCGTAGGCGTTCTGCTTTTGATGCAGCCAAATGTGGGAACTTTTAGCGTAATTGCGATTTCAGCGGCAGCCACTTATTTCGTGGCGGGCGGCAAATTGAGCCATTTATTTATTATGGGCCTGGTTGGCGCCGTCGCCTTATCCGCATTTATTTTCCTAAAACCATACGCGGCTCAAAGATTTAAGGTATTTTTAAACCCGCAAGAAGACGTTTCTGGATCCGCATACCAAATCAATCAAGCGCTGACATCCATCGGCATTGGCGGCGTGACAGGCATAGGCATTAATAATAATATTGTTTCGCCATATCTCCCGGAAACGATCGGCGATTCAATTTTTGCGGTTCTCGGTGAAAAATTGGGTCTTTTGGGCACAAGCTCTTCAATCGTGCTTTACTTGTTGTTTGCTGTTTTTGGCTATAAAATCGCGATAAAAAGTCCTGATTATTTTTCCAAGCTTTTGGCGACCGGTATCACTACTTGGATTGTGGCTCAAAGTTTTGTAAATATGGCGTCAATTTCAGGCCTCGTGCCGTTAACCGGTGTTCCTCTGCCATTTATGAGTTATGGCAGTTCGGGTCTTGTTGTAAGTTTAATGGGAGCCGGAATTATTGCTAATATATCGCGATATTATGATTAAAATTATGCTGACCGGAGGTGTGACGGGAGGGCACTTATTTCCTCTGGTTGCCGTCTCCAGAAAATTAAACGAAATTTGCCTTGCCGAAAATCTGGGCGAACCGGAAATTTATTATCTGGGGCCGGAACCATTTCTTGAAAACAGTTTGGAAAGGGAAAAAATGAATTTTCATTACTCAATTTTAGTGACCGGTAAATGGCGGCGTTATTTTTCTTTCAAAAATTTTACGGATTTATTCAAAATCGCGATTGGCATAATCCAGGCATTATGGAAAGTATGGTTTATAATGCCCGATGTAATATTTTCCAAAGGTGGTCACGGCAGCGTTGCCGCGGTTTTGGCTGGATGGCTTTACCGGATTCCCATCATAATTCACGAATCTGACAGCGTTCCCGGCCTTGCCAACCGCTTGCTTGCTCCATTTGCCACCCTGCTTGCCGTTTCTTTCAACGAGGCGGCAAACCATCTTCCGAAAAAAAAGACGTACTTTACCGGCGAAGCTACCAGGGATTTGTTTTTTGAGCCGCCAGAACCGGAAAAAGAACGCGCCATTCTTCATTTAACCACCAAGAAACCGGTAGTTTTAATTCTCGGCGGTTCGCAGGGCGCCCAAAAAATAAATGATATTATTTTGGATATTTTGCCGAATTTACTGGAAGCGGCCGAAGTTATCCATCAAACAGGGGATAGCAATTACAATGACGTATTAAGTGAATCAAAAGTGGTTTTGGAGGGCTCAACCGGCGAGCAATTAATTTCGTACCATCCGGTAAATTTTTTGGTTGAGCCGGAATTTATAGCTGCCATGCATTCAGCGGATTTAATTATTTCCAGAAGCGGCGCGGGCACTATTTTTGAAATTGCCGCTTCGGGGAAAGCCGCCATTTTAATTCCGATTACCGATTCGCCGGGCGACCATAATCGCCGCAATGCCTATATTTTTGCCGATAACGGTCGCGCCGAAGTTGTCGAAGAAGCCAATTTGACGCCCAACTTGTTGGTTTCGGTGATTCGTTCTATATTGAGTAATCCGGAAAAAAAGAAAGCCATGGAGGAAAAAGCGAGAAAATTTGCCACTCCCGATGCCGCCAGATTAATCGCTCAAGCGTTGTTAAATTTAATCCCGCGTTAAAATGTCTTTTTTTAGGTCTTTATTCGGAAAAGAAGCTGTAAGAACAAGATTCGCCCCCAGCCCGACGGGCTTATTTCACATTGGCAATGTCAGAACCGCTCTTTTTAATTTTTTATTTTCCAAAAAAAATGGCGGAAAATTTATTTTACGGGTTGAAGACACCGATACCGACAGATATAAGCCGGAATATGAAAATGATATTATTGAAACGCTCAAGTGGCTTGGTCTTCAGTGGGACGAAGGCCCTTTCAAACAAAGCGAACGAATTGCTCTTTACGCAAGATATCTTAAGGAGCTTCTTAAAAATGGCGACGCATTTTATTGTTTTCATAGCAAAGAATTTCTGGAGCGGGAACACGAAAAACAAATTCAAGATAAAGAAATTCCCGCCCACAATTGCGAATTTAAAAAAGTGCCGTTAAAAGATTCAGAAAAGCGTCTTTTGAAAGAAAACGCGATTGTGAGATTCAGAATGCCGATTGACCTCGAAATTTCATTTACGGATTTAATCCGGGGAAAAATTAATTTTAATTCAGGCGCTTTAGAAGGCGATTTTAGTTTGGCTAAAGCGGAAGGCCCCGATAAATTTTTGCCGCTTTATAATTTTGCCGTTGTTATTGACGATTTCGAAATGAAAATAAGCCATGTTATCAGGGGAGAGGATCATATTTCCAATACTCCAAAGCAAATACTGATTGGGCAGGCATTAGGCCTGCCAACGCCAAAATTCGCCCATCTGCCGCTTATTTTAGGTTCAGATAAGGCAAAGCTGTCCAAACGGGAAGCGTCCGTTTCCGTTAATGAATATCGCGAAGCCGGTTATCTGCCGGAAGCGCTGTTGAATTTTATAGCTTTGCTTGGATGGAACCCCGGCACGGATGAAGAAATTTTAAGTTTGAAAGAATTAATTGAAAAATTTAATTTGAACAAAGTTCAAAAAAGCGGAGCGGTTTTTAACACGGAAAAACTGGATTGGTTCAACGGCTGTTATTTAAGAAAACTATCAATTGATGAATTGGCAAAAAGGGCCATTCCATTTTTGGAAAAAAATAATTTGATAGAAAGCAATAATTATGACTGGAAATATATAAAAAAAGTTTTAGCTCTTGAACAACCGCGTTTAAAAAAATTGGGGGGAATAGGGGAGAGAGTGGGATTCTTTTTTAAGCCGCCAAAATACGAACCGGAGCTTTTAATATGGCGCGATATGCTCTTTAAGGATATTACGGTTTCATTGAAGGTGACTCAAGGCGCTTTAAATCAGCTTAATGAGTCCAAATTTACACGCGGTAATCTGGAGAAGATTTTATTAAAAGAAGCCGAAAGGGCGAAAAATAAAGACAAAGGGCGACTATTATGGCCACTAAGGGTCGCTTTGACCGGTTTGGAGGCCTCTCCGGGGCCATTTGAAGTCCTTGATGTCTTAGGAAAAAAAGAAAGTCTTGCGCGAATAGAAACGGCTATTAAAAAATTAGCATAAATTATGAAAGCTTTAACAATTGTAGCGATAATCTTAGGAGTTGCGTTTATTTTCTTTGTCGCTAAAGCAGAAAGGTCTTTGGTTATAACGGCGGGAGATGAAGTAGTGCCGGCGGGCCTTATCAACGTCCCAAAAGCGCTTTTAGACAAGGTTGGCGAGATGGGCTTCAAGATATCAAATAGTGGGGAAATCGGAAATTTAGTCAATTTAGAGCCGATTTCTACAGATAATATAGTTGCCGGTACAAAAGAGTTTATTTCTAGTACTATTGATAAGATAAAGGAAACAATAAAAGCTCCGATAGAGGATAAGATAAACGACTTTTTGTGCCCTCAAAAATAGCCATACGTCGCAAAAGGTATATTCTGCGACATTGTTATAATCTAAAACAGCTTACTTCCCTGCCATTATTACTGCGCTATTTTCGGCGAAACAACAAAACTTATTTCCCACTTGCTTGGGTTTTTTGTATAAACTTTAAAATAATAAGTGCCGGGTTTTCTAAAGGCCTGAAATTTATGGATTGTTTCGCTATTGCCGGAAACCATTGTAAAAATTAGTTTATCAGTCCCCTTTTCATAGACTTCAAGTTTGAAGTAGTCGCTTTCTATGGCTGGTTTAGGCGGGATTACATTTGGCGCCCAATAGGCAAAAGCTTCCACTCTCCAATATTCTCTGTCAAAAGTAATTTCGGGAAGGACGCGGGGATTGTTGGAGTCGTTTGAATCGCCTACCATGGTCAAATTCATGCTAAGCCATGAAGTCATAGGTTCGGGTATAGCCAAATAAGGGTCTTGAGGAGGAGTGGCTGGTGGCGGAGGTGGCGTTGGTGTTGGTGTTGGCGTTACTACTGTTACCGGCGCAGGCGCCGGAGTTACTATTTCTTTAGTTGCGCTTTCCATTGTTTTAGCCCACGGGAAATTTTCCGGGCTAGCCACCACTGGCGCGTAATAAGTTTCTTGATACGCGATAACCGCCGTATTTAAAGGCGGCGCGACACTGGGCTTGTTCGCGCCTGCTACAAAGAGACTTGATATGGAAGCCAGAAGCGTTGTGAACCACTTTAACATATTGATTTAATAA
>JAHJZO010000025.1 GCA_018826255.1 Patescibacteria group bacterium
CAATCAAGCTGAATTCCGATTTATTACTGATAAATTCGGAAACTACCTCGACTGTTTTGTCGGAACTTCCGTCGGAAACTACAATCGCCTCCCAAGAATAATTTTGGCGCGACAGATAATTATAAATAGCTTCAATGGTGCCTTTTATTTTACCTGCTTCGTTATAAGTGGGGATAATAACCGACAAATGTTTAGACATTGTCTGGATTCTATCAAATTATTAAGATAAAATCCACTATTTTCTGTCCAAATAACTTTGCAACAGAATCGCGGCGGCGGCCGAATGGATGTTTTTGGCGCCGCTTTTATCCGCGGCTTTAGTGGTTAAAATTTCGTTTTCAAATTCAATCGGCAAATCTACTTCTTTAATTAATTTTTCGGCCCAGTTTTCAACCTCCGTTGTCTGAGCCGTCGACTTCATATTTTTATTCAGCGGCAACCCGATAATAACTTTGTAAATACTCTCTTTTTTTATGAGCTCATTTAAGCGACCGAAAAGCTTGAAATTGTTTTCCAATGTTTCGCAAGGAAAGGCCATTTTATTTTCATCGTCGGACATGGCCAACCCAATCCATTTTAATCCGTAATCAACTCCCAAAATTTTCATTTTATTTTGTTAATACTAAACATCCTTCATCTGTGACCGCGACGGTGTGTTCAAAGTGAGCTGTAAGAGAGCCGTCAACGGTTTCGAAGCCAAAGCCACTTTTTGATTCGCGAATTTCACCGGCGCCAAGCGCCGCCATAGGTTCAATCGCCAATACCATTCCGGATTTTAGAATTATTCCTTCTCCCCTCTTGCCAAAATTGGAGATACTCGGTTCTTCATGAACCGCATAACCAACGCCATGTCCAACTAAATCTTTAATAACGGACAAGCCCTCTTTTTCAAAATAATTTTCTATAACAAAACCGATGTCGCCGAAATGGTTTCCCGGTTTCACTTCGCTCAAAGCTAATTCCAGCGCGCGTTTCGTCGCATTAATCAACTTAATTTTTTCATCCGTCATTTTCCCAATACCTACCGTAAACGCGGCATCGGTAAAAAGGTTTTTATATTTTATGCCGATGTCCAATTTTAAAATATCGCCTTCTTTCAAAATGATTTCATCGCTCGGTAAACCGTGCACCACGGTTTCATTTAGCGATGCGCAGATGGCAGCTGGGTAAGATTTATCAGAAAAACTCGGCTGGTATCCTTCAAAAGCTGGCTCGGCACCCCGGGCTAAAATCATCTCTCTTGCTTTCGCGTTCAAAAAATCCGTGCTAACGCCAATTTTGGCTAATTCTGAAACTTCTTTCAAAATTTCCGCCAAAATCCGTCCGCCTTGTTCCAGCAGTTTAATTTCCTCTTTTGTTTTTATGGTTATCATGCCTTAGGCAATATTTTTAATATGTCTCTATGGATTTTCGCTATCGGCTGTTCCCCGTTGATATGAAAAATTATTTTTTTTGATTTTAAGTATTTAATTACCGGCAAAGTTTCATGATTAAAAACTTCAAGCCGTTTTTTTATTACTTTGCGGGTATCAAGCTCGGGGAAATCTTTTCTGTGGCGTTTCAAATTTCTGATATAGACCTCTTTTGGGCTTATTTCAACATGAAAAAAATAAGTATTTTCCCCGTACAACTTTTTAAGAAGAGGGAGTTCGTCTTTCAGTTCTATTAAAGTCCTCGGTGAAGCGCTCATAATAATCCCCTTCCCGCGACCGGCAATTGAGTTTATTTTCGCTCTTATTAATATCGAAACAAATTTCGGGGCAACTAAAAAGCCACTTTTTTGCAAGCGACGCTCTTTTTCAAATCTGACACCTTTCCTTTTTTTTAATGCCGCCTTGATAAGCTTGCTTGAAACTATGTGCGTTAGGCCGAATTTTTTGGCCAAAAGTTCTGCTTGAGTGTCTTTGCCGGAACCTGGTCGCCCCAGGAGAATTATAGCCGCCTTAAAAGCCTTCATATTCGCGCATTACGAGTTGGGCCTTAACTTGCTTCATACTTTCCAAAACAACCGACACCACAATCAAAAGAGCCGTGCCGCCTATTGTCATTGTCGTTATTCCCGTAAATTGCTGAATCACAATCGGCAAAACGGCTATTACTCCCAAAAATATCGCGCCTATCAAAACTACTCTGTTCAAAATATGTTTTATAAATTCGGCAGTGGAAGCGCCGGGCCTGATTCCGGGAATAAATCCGCCTTGCTTTTGAAGATTTTTCGAAATCTGGTCGGGATCAAAGGTCACTGCCGTATAAAAATACGTAAACATAATTACCAGCAAAAAATAAAGCGAGCCGTAGGTAAATTGGTTTCTTAAAAATCCCACCATAGAAGTTGCAACACTGGCAAGCCACGCGATATTAACACTGCTTAAAATTTGCGCTAAAAGTTGCGGGAAAAGCAAAATAGAAAGGGCAAAAATAATGGGGATAACGCCGGCTTGATTTACCCTTAACGGCAAATGAGCCATTGAACCGCCATAAACCCGATTTCCTCTAACC
>JAHJZO010000026.1 GCA_018826255.1 Patescibacteria group bacterium
AATTCCACGACATTTAAAATACTATCGTTACTATTATCTGCTACAGCAAAAGTTGGTAACGTTTCGCAAAATTCTTCGTAATTCTTTCCCGACCCCCACAATTCCGATTTCAAATCCGATTCTTTCAATTTGATTTTTTCCTCTTCCAGATTAAATCTTTGCGCCGCCTCTTGCGCCAACATATATTCGCGGCGGGCTACTTCCAAATCTTTTTGAAAAACCGAATATTTACTTCTCCATTCCATTTCTTCCGAACGGATTTTTGAAAGCGTCCCCCTGTTTTGATTTATTTGCTCATCTATTTTGGTAAGTTTTAATTTGAAATTTTCCTTGTTTTTTTCATAAGGACTTTCGTTTTTTTCTTCAATATCCGCCAAGTCAACCAGTGAAAGTATTTTTGAAATGTCGCTTTTTTCCAAACAGTCACTGACGATTCCGATTTCGCCGGCAAGATTTTTAACGGCTTCCTTAATCGCAGCCGTGTCAGCCAATTGCGAAGC
Organism: Patescibacteria group bacterium; assembly: GCA_018826255.1. GTDB lineage: Bacteria > Patescibacteriota > Minisyncoccia > UBA10092 > UBA10092 > UBA10092. The sequence goes on from JAHJZO010000026.1 coordinate 501, forward strand.
GGCATCGAGGCGTTTTGCCCAATATTTTATTTTAATAGTTAAAACCGCCTCCAGTGTTTTTATATTTTTGGCATTGTTTCTTTTTGCCGATTCAATAAGGCCCTCCATACGGCCAATCTCTCTTGTAATATCGTGCCGCTCGGCATTTAGTTTTTCCAAATCAATTTCAAACTGGTTGTTTTTTTCTCCGGCTTTGGAAAATTTTGCCATTTGCTCTTCAAAAAGTTTTTCGTTCGCTTCAAAATTTTCTTTCGCGAGCGCTATTTTGGTGTCAATTTCTTCTCGCGCTTTTTGATTGTCGTTTCTTTGAGAAAATACTTCCTGAATTTTTATTTTGAAAAATTCGTTTTCCAGATTATTTAAGCTGCCAACCAAAGTTTCCCTTTTTTGAAATTTTTCAACTTGGCGTTTCAGCGAACGCAGGCGGGGAGATATTTCATTTACCAAACTGGCGGTTTGCTCCAAATTTGCGCCGGTTTCCGATAGTTTAGATTCGGATTCGGATTTTTTAAGTTGAAACTCGCGAAGGCCAAGCGCTTCTTCCAAAATTCCCTGCCTTTCCGCAGGGTCAGCCTTCAGAATTTCGTCGGCCGAGCCCTGATTGACAATTGAATGCCCTCTAAGTCCCAATTTTGAACGCGCCAAAAGTTCGGATATATCTTTAAGACGTACCTGACTGTCGTTCAAAAAATATTCATTGGCGCCATCGCGATAAACTTTGCGGCCTATGACGACTTCCTCAAAATCAACGGGAAAAAATCCATCGTGATTATCAAAATGTAAATTGACGCTGGCTTTGCCCTGGGACGGTTTTGTTGCCGAACCGGTCCAAATTAAATCGGCGCCCGATTTGGAGCGTAAATTTTTGAGCCCCTGCTCGCCCAAAACCCAGCGTACGGAATCCACAACATTGGATTTGCCGGAACCATTGGGCCCGATAATGGCGCTAATTGTTGCCGGAAATTCCAGCGCCGTTTTGTGGGCGAATGATTTGAATCCCGATATTTCTAATTTTTTAAGCCTCATAGTATTCGATCTCTGAAATCATCGATTTCCGAAACCATCCCGGCTTCGCCTCCTCGGTTTCGGAAATCAAATCAATTTACCAATTTTTTAATTTTAACGCGTTTTCAGCCGCTTGTTGTTGGGCTTCGTTTTTTGAAGCCCCTTCTCCCTGGGCAACCAGTTCTTTTCCTAAATAAACTCCGACTTTAAAATTTTTGTCATGGTCGGGTCCGCTTTCGGACAAAACTTCATAATTTGGAGTGATACTGACTCGTTCCTGCGCAGCTTCTTGAAACAAGCTTTTGTGGTCGCGCCATAATTTTTTATCTATGATATTTTTAAGTTCGGGAAGCAAACTTACGCTGATGAATTCCGCGGCCGCCTGGTAGCCCTGGTCAAGATAGTAAGCGCCGGTAAACGATTCAAATGTGTTAGCCAAGATATACTGGCGGCCGCGACCGACTTCTTTGGCTTCGCCTTTTGACAAGTATAAAAAATTATTAAATCCCAAGCGGTCGGCAATCTGGGCCAACATCTGGGAATTAACCAAGGCCGCGCGCAAACTGGTCATTTCTCCTTCGGCTAAATCCGGATAATTTTTATAAAGATATTCGGTAACAACAAGTTCCAAAACCGCATCGCCCAAAAATTCAAGCCGTTCGTTGTGATTTAATTCAAACGCCGGATTTTCGTTGAGATACGAACGATGAACAAACGCCTGTTTGAGCAGATCAGAATTTTTAAATTTGATATTAAGTTTTTTTTGTAATTCCTTAAAATCCTTATCCATTTTCTTTTCCTTTTCTAGGCAATCCTTCTTCTTTCCCCGGTTCGCCTATCGCTCTATAAATCGTCCCCAGAACACCGTTGACGAATTTTCCTGATGTTTCTCCGCCGAAACTTTTGGCCAGCTCAATGGCTTCGTTAATCGCCACTTTGGGTGGGACTTCTTCACGATTGCCCAATAAAAGTTCATAAATGCCGATACGCAAAACATTGCGGTCAATCAAATTAATTTGTTCAAGCGGCCATTCGGGAGCAGTTTTGACTATAATTTCGTCAATTTTCTCTTTATTTTCAAGAACGCCTTTTATAAGAATATGAACAAACTGACTGTCTTCCAAGCCGGGGCCAAATTCTTCAAGATTTCTCTCTAAAATCCGGTCTATTTTTGAATTGTTACAATTATTAAAATCCCATTCATAAAGGGTCTGCATCACTATCGAACGGGAAAGGTGCCTATTAGCCATGAATAAAAAATATCACAAACCTCCCCAAAAATCAAAAATATAAAAACAAAACTCCTCCTTAATCGGGAGGAGAAATGGAGAAATTTGCGCGACAGCGAAAGCGAAGCCATTGTTGCGATTCCACCTAGTATCTTCATTTTTTCAGATACATGCACCACTCTATCCGAAGCCGTAACCGCCCGCGTATTCACCTACTGCCAGTTATATTTTAACATATATAAAAATTCAGGCCTATTCATTTCTGAATAGGCCTTTTTATCACCTCCTTTAATTTTTTAGGACAAAGTTCCAAGGGTCAAAGAGATCTAATACTCAAAGACCAAAGGACTACTTGCAAGAACGGACGAAAACGAAACGGTAGGAGCCAAGCCAGAAATAGCCAGGGTCACCGTGGGGGCCGAACAGCCATAGGTCGACCTTATCGTGCTCAACAGAGAAGATGCTGAGGTAATCAGCCGAGTCAGAAATTGGCTCCATGGCAATCTGAAGCCATTCACCATTCGGTTGATCCTTATACTGCAGACGCAGTTGAGGACCGACCTCGTTGGGACAAAGTTCGAGACCAAGACTGATAGCTCGTTCGTAGATGTCCTTTCGCGTTGCTCCTTCCTTGAAACCAAGTTCTGCTACAGAGACAACTACAAGGTTAACTTCCGTTTCGGTCTCGCTTGCGGTGAACGCAGGCTTGCTAAGAATGTCGTCTCCCCAATCGCCGATTTTGCATCCGTTCTGCTTGAGGGCTTTGCGGAAGTCATTGGCGGTCTTGAGGCCAGTACCGAGTTTGATGGTCTTCCAGATAGCGAAAGATTGCTCAATTGCTTTAACCGTCGTCTCGCCTGATAGAAACCGACGAACACCGTCCATCCCGCCCAACTTGTTCACGATTGCCTCTACCTGCCCTAAATTCAATTCTCCGTATTTCATGATATCCTCCTTCTCGGCTGTCTGCCGAAAGTTTCCCTCTGCCCGAGGTTATGGGGCCGCGTAATTGCGGGATTTTGATATATAAAAAGAGCTAAACTTAACTATGTTTTAAGTATAGCATAGGTGGAAGTATTTGTCAAGGTTTTGTGTGATTTTTGTCAAAATATGGCTTATTTGAGCCATAATTTATTATGGATGCTATAGCATTTATAATAAACTCGCAGATATATAGATGTATAGATATTGAATATCTAAAATTGATACTATTTGAACGATCGTTGAAATAGTATCAATTTTAAAATAAAAACTAATCCTTAATTAAATTTGACTGGTTTTGATTTTTTGGCGGAGGGTTTCAACGTAAGTGTTGAAGAAATAAAGGTTGTGGAAAGTTAAAAGACGCATTGCTGTTATTTCTTTCGCCTTAACAAGATGAGCGATATAATTGCGTTTGTAATTTTGGCAGACAGAACATCCGCATTTTGAATCCAAAGGTTTTTTGTCTTTCAAAAAAACTGATTTGTTAAAATCCAGCTTGTCACCATTTATAAATGCAATCCCCCGCCTTCCGTAATGCGTCGGAATGGTGCAATCAAATAAATCAATTCCACTTTTGATAATATTTTCCATATCATCGAGCCGACCAATACCCAGCATATGTCGCGGTTTTTTTTCATCAAGATTCGGAACAATCCACGATAAAATTTTGACCATATCTTTTTTGGTTTCGCCCAAATCCCCGCCGACACCGAAGCCGTCAAAATCCAGCGAATTGATAAATTTTGCGCTCTCGTTTCTCAAATCTTCAAATTTTGACCCCTGAACAATTCCAAATAATGCTTGATTGCTTTTTTTGCTGCTGACACAAATTTTCGCCCAATCATGAGTTCGTTTCACCGCTTTTTTGACATAATCATAAGTGGAAAATGGCGGCGTGCATTCGTCAAAAGCGAAAATAATATCGGCGCCGAGCGCCTCTTGGATTTTAATTGATTCTTTTGGCCCAATAAATAATTCTTCTCCTGTTCTCGGGGACTTGAAAAACACGCCTTGTGATGTAATCCGGACTTTTTTGGGCTGATCATTTTTATTTATAATCGCGCCTTTAGGGCCGGGGAAAAAACTCATGACTTTGCCAACGCCCAAGTCATGTCCAAATCCCAAACTAAAAACCTGAAAACCGCCCGAGTCCGTCATTAACGGCCGGTCCCAATTCATAAATTGATGAAGCCCGCCGGAAGCTTTAACTATTTTTTCTCCCGACTTCAAATGCAAATGAAAAGTGTTGGCAATAAGAATTTGGCATTTTGCCTTCTTCGCTTCTTCACTGGTTAATGTTTTAACAACTGCTTGCGTCGCCACCGGAACCAAAGCCGGCGTTTCAACCAGTCCATGAGACGTTTTTAAAATTCCGAGCCGCGCTTCGCTCTTTTTTGATTTTTTTTGAATCTCAAATTTCACCCTAAATTTATCTAGCCGGAAAAGGTAAGGTTTTATCTTGAATTGGAAATGTGTTAAAAGTTAAGGTCTGAATTTCACACAATTGCCCCTTATCGTGTTTCTGCCATTTGCCGTAATAGTCGGAATTTGGGAATTCATCCATGGTTGATCTTGCAAATTCACCGCAAAGCTCGAACTGATCGCCTGAAATTACGCGATATTCATATTCTTTTTGCGTTTCCGGATCGACTGCCGAGGAACAATAACTATATCTGACGCCGCTTTTTAGTTCGTTTAAGTTAGCGGGCAAGCGACTATTGTCGTAAGCGAAAGAACTAACGCAAGAAGATAATTCTTGCAAATTATTCGTCCGTTGAATATCCTGATTTCTAAGCCGCGCTTCCAATGGCGTTCCACCAACAATAAAACCAAAAATAATTGCTTATTTCGTTCATAATTTTGTTTTTAATAATTAATAATTGTTACTGGGCAAGCCAGCCGCCATCAATATAAAGCGTGGCCCCCGTTACATAGCTTGCTTCTTCTGATGCCAAAAAAACTACCGCCGCTGAAATTTCTTCCGGCTTGCCGATTCTTTTGAGCGGAACCTGGGTATTGATTTCATCCGTCAGTTCTTTGATAATCGGCGTAATCATCGGCGTTTCAATAGCCCCCGGACCGATAGCGTTAACATTAATCCCAAGAGGCGCCCACTCAACGGCCAAAGTTTCCGTCATGCCAATAATCCCGCCTTTTGAAGCGGCATAATGCGCGGCTCCGGAAAATCCTATTCCAACACCGCCGGAAGCGATTGAAGAAATATTAATAATCCTGCCCCAGTTATTTTTGGCCATCTCTTTTGCCGCTCTTTGGGCGCACAAAAATTCGCCTTTTAGATTAATATCTATGGTTTTATCCCATTCTTCTTCGGTCATTTCTAAAGCCGGCTTATCAATAAAAATACCAGCGTTATTGACCAAAATATCCAGCCGTCCGAATTGTTTTACAACTTCATCAAAAACGGTATCCACATCTTTCTTGTTTGAAACATCCATTTTGAAAGCGGCCGCTTCTCCCCCTGCTGATTTTATTTCATCAACGACTATCTGGCATTCTTCTTGACTGACGTCAGTTACCGCCACTTTCGCGCCCTGCCGCGCCAAAGCCAAGGCGTGGCTCCTGCCCATCCCCCGCCTCGCGCCGGTTACCAAAGCAACTTTTCCAGTCAAATCAAACATAAAATTTTATGAAGTAATTTATTCTTTTTTCTTTTTGCTGAAAACGTAGATATACAGAATTTCCAAAATTCCCTACGACTATTTTAGCATTATTTAACTATTGCCTCAACTTCTTTTGCCATCTGGCCCATTTCATCCGTTGTGATGACGGCGACTTTTACCGGTGATTCGTCTTTGCCGATAAAACCATCCATGCTTATTGTTTTATTGTTTTTTTCGCTGTCTAAAACAATTCCCAGATTTTCAAGTTCCGCGCAAATTCTCGTCCGCATAATCGCCGAGCGCTCCCCAATTGTCGCCGAAAACACCAAAACATCAATGCCGTTCAATGCTGCGAAATATGCGCCGATATATTTTTTAATTTTATAAACCATGACTTCCAACGCCAGTTTGGCATTTTCATCGCCGTTTTTTTCCATTTCCAGAAGTTCTCTCACATCATTACTCTTTCCAGAAAGTCCCAAAAGTCCGCACTGGGTATTTAAATAACTTTCCAATTCGTCCGGCCCGTAACCAAGTTTCTTGGATAAGTAAACAATCGCTCCGGCATCTATGTCGCCCACTCTATTCGCCATGACAACGCCTTCAAGCGGAGTAAAGCCCATTGAAGTGTCAATACTTTGGCCATTTTTAATCGCCGCGATGCTTGAACCTCCTCCCAAATGGCAAATTATTATTTTTTCCGGCAAATTGCCTGCCTGCGCAGACAGACCGCCGAAAATATTTTTCAGTTTACCAACAATTGATTCAAAAGAAATGCCGTGATAGCCGAATCTGAAAATATCAAATTCTTCGGCAGTATTTTTGGGAATACCATAAAGCCGCGCATGGGCGGGTAAAGAACTATGAAACACGCTATCGGAAACTCCGACAATGGGGATGCCCGGCAATGTTTGGCCAAGCGCTTTCAGTTCGGCAAGCATCGGATTTATATGAAGTGGAGCCTGTTCCTTTGCTGCTTCCAGTTTCTCCAGATATTCGCTATCTATAATTTTGTTTTGCAGAAAATAACTTCCGGAAGCGACAATGCGGAAACCGATCGCGGAAATTTCATTTTTCTCGCTGATTAATTTCTGCTCCAAAAGCTGGCTAATAACATGCTCAGTGGAATTTTCAATAAGCTTGCCGTTTTCCTTTTCAAAATGCGCCAAAAAAACGCGCTCGCCGTCTTGGTACAGCGCGTATTTTCTTGATTCGCTTCCGACATTGGTTATAAAGATTTTTTTCATTTGAATGATTTCCACTGCCAATTTTCTATTTCTTCCGGGTCAACGCCGTTAATTTTAATATATTCGCGGTGTTCGCTCAATTTTTGTTTGTATTTTTTAATCAAATTTTCCGCCTTGCCGGTTTCCAAAAACCCCCGCTCCGCCATTTTGGCAAACGCTTCAATCGCCAAGTGATACCGGCTGGTTTCGTTTCTTACCTGCATGTCAAAAGGCGTGGTGGTCGAGCCGTTTTCTATATAGCCGTGAACGCAGAAATTCTCGTTTTTTTCATAATCAAATAAAAATTGTTTCAGCGTCTGGGGATATCCATGGAAGTTGAAAATAACCGGTTTATCGGCTGTAAAATATTTTGCAAAATCAGCGGATTTTCCGAGGACCGAAAGTTCCATCACATTGACAAATCTGACTTTTATTTCCGGCGCTTCGCTCTTTACTATGCCAACCGCCGCCAAAGATTCTTTGGTCAGATAATCTCCCGCCGCCGCAAAAACAATGTGCGGATCTTCCTCGCTCGCAAAATCCCAAATCATCATGCCATCATTTAATTCTTCCGTTGCAAGTTCCGGCGTCAGCCATCGCGGTTCCAGGGTTTTCCCCGCCACTATGATATTAATTTTATTTTTTGATGCCAAACACTCTTTCAAAACAACCAGCGCGCTATTGCCGTCCGGCGGAAAAAAGACGCGGACAAAATCGCCTGGCTTCTGAAGCATGCCGCTGATAAATCCCGGATTTTGGTGCGAAAAGCCATTATGCTCTTGGCGCCAGCCGGATGAAGTAAGAATATAATTAAACGATGGAATATCGCCGCGCCATGGAAATTCTTTTGCTGTTTTTAAAAATTTCGCGTATTGGTCGGCCATACTGGCGACAATCTGGATAAACGCCTCATAGGAAGCAAAAATGGCATGCCGGCCGGTCAAGACATATCCCTGCGCCATTCCCTGAAGCGAATGTTCGCTTAAAAGTTCCATTACTCTGCCGTCGGGCGAGAGGTCTTTGTCCCATTCTTTTTGAGGCATCGCGAAAGCGCGGGAGGTCGTTTCAAAAACAGCGTCCAATTTATTGGAATAAGTTTCGTCGGGCGAAAACAACCGCAGATTTTTATTTTCTTTGTTTAATTTGAAAACTTCGTTGAGATACGCTCCGATGCGGCGCATACTACTTGAACCAATAGTGCCCGGCAGCGCCGCGTCTTCCGAAAACTGTTCTGCCGGCGGAAGAACAAGCGATTTTTTATCGGCGCCAAACGCGTGCTTATTTTCTCCCATTTTTAGATTGCTTTCGGGAATAAGTTCTTTTATTTCGTCCACGAACCTGCCTTCAGCGGAAAAAAGCTCTTCAAATTTATAAGAACACAGCCATTTTTCGACCGCCTTTAATTCTGCTTTATCCGTTTTGGCATTGGGAGCCGGCACTTGGTGAGAGGCAAAATTTCCTTCCATCTTAACGCCCTTTAAATTTTTGATACCTGTCCAGCCCTTGAGAGTTTTCAAAATAATCATCGGAAAACGTCCAGAGCGTTCTTTAATAATTTGATAACTTTTTTCAAAGGCGTCAATCATTTTTTGGTAAACATTTACGCCCTCAACGACAATCGGTTCATAGCCGTAGCCCGTAAATAGCGCTTTGAGTTCGCGGTTTGTCATTCTGCCAAAAATTGTCGGACCGGAAATTTTATAGCCGTTCAAATGCAGTATCGGCAAAACAGCGCCGCTTCCCGCCGGAGAAATAAGTTTGTTCAAATGCCAGGCGGCCGCGAGCGGACCAGTTTCGGCTTCGCCGTCGCCAATCACACAAGCGGCGATCAAATCTGGGTTATCCAAAACAGCGCCATAAGCGGTAGAAAGCGCGTAGCCAAGCTCACCGCCTTCCAAAATAACTCCCGGCGCGCCCGGATTGCTGTGGCTGGGAAAACCGTATGGCCAGCAAAAATTTTTCACGACATAACCGACACCTTTTTCATCGCGCGCCGCTTCCGGATAATATTTTTCAAGCGTTCCTTCAAGAAATAAATTCGCCTGAAGCGCCGCGAATCCGTGCCCGGGACCCATTATAAAAAGAATGTCAGCGCGGTGTTTTTTTATCAGATAATTTAAATTGGCGTAAATAAAATTTATGCCCGGGCAAGTGCCCCAGTGGCCCAGAAGCCGCGGCTTGATGTCGTTAAAAGAAAGCTTACGCTTCAATAAAAAATTGTCTCCAAGATAAATCTGCGCAGCAGAAAGATAATTTGCCGCTCTGACATATTTTTTTATTGATTCAACAGTGTCAGGCATTGCGTTTTGTATTATCAAATATTGTTACATCGCCCTTGTCATATCTCCCCATTTCAAATCCGTCGTAAACAAAATGGTCACCGTCCTGGTAAAAATAAAGCGCCGTTTTCCTGTCTAAAACCACAACAAAACCGCGGAGTCCCGATGCCGATGGTAAAATATCAACTCGCCGAACTCTGGAAAAAAGCTCTTGCGCCTCATCAAATAGCGGGTCGCTGATGCCCATTTTTCTTGCCATTCTCTGCATCGCGAACCCCGGCCAAAGTTTGAACATTAGTTTTGTAAACCAAGTAATTTTTATCCCGCTCATATATTTATTCTACCATTTTCTGCTTTTTGGCGCGAGTACGCGCCAATTCCGTCAGAAATTGCTTTCTCAAGCGGATGCTTTTCGGTGTAACTTCCAAATATTCATCGTCATTTATAATCTCTAAACCGCGTTCAAGGGTAAGCTCCAATGGCGGAGTTAGCGTGAGCGCTTCGTCGGATGCCTTGGAACGCATATTGGTTAATTGTTTTCCTTTTGTCGGATTAACGGACATATCATTACCCTTGGAAGCATTTCCGATAACCATGCCGATATAAACTTCCACGCCGGCGCCGATATATAAAACGCCTCTGTCCTGCAGGTTGTATAATGAAAAGCCCAGCGCTTTGCCATCGGCCATTGAGACCATTGAACACAGCATTTGCTTACTAATTTCTCCGACAAACGGCCTGAAGCCGATAACACGGCTGTACATTATCCCCTCGCCTTTGGTATCTATTACAAATTCTCCCCGGTAACCCAACAATCCCCGCGTTGGAATTTCAAAAATAATCCGCGAGTTGGTTTGATCTTGGCTGACATCAATCATACTGCCTTTTCTTTTTGACATTTTTTCTATAACCGTTCCCATCATATTGGCCGGCACCATAATTGTAACTTCTTCAAATGGTTCTTGTTTCTTCCCATCTTCCTCCTTGAAAATTACCTGCGGTTTGGAAACCTGTAATTCATAACCTTCACGCCGCATATTTTCCAAAAGTATCGCAATATGCAATTCTCCGCGGCCATATACCTTAAAATAATCGGATGGTGCAAAATCTATTTTCAGCCCGACATTAACTTCCAATTCTTTTTCCAGCCGTTCTCTTATTTGGCGGCTGGTAACAAGCTTTCCTTCCCGTCCCGCGAAAGGAGAATTGTTAACCAAAAAATTAAGTGAAATCGTCGGTTCGTCTATGCTAATCGCCGGCAGGGCTTCCTGCGAGACGTCGGCGCAAATTGTTTCGCCGATAAAAATATCGGACAATCCGGCAATCATAACAATATCCCCGGCCATTGCTTCCGGAACTTCTTTTCTTTTGAGTCCTTCAAAAGTAAATATTTTGTTTATTTTTCCCGGGCGCGTTTCTCCAGTGCTATTTTTTATAACAACATTTCCACCAGTTTTAATGATGCCGTCATAAATTCTGCCAATGGCCAAACGGCCCATAAAATTGTCATAGGCGAGATTAAACGGCTGGACTCTGAAAGGTTTTTTATTCAATTCTTCCGAAGACGCCTCTGGAACTTCTTTCAATATAATTTCCAAAAGCGGAGTAAGATCTTTTGACTCGTCCGCCAAATTAAGTTTGGCAATTCCCTCTTTGGCAATCGCGTAAATCACGGGAAAATCCAATTGCTCGTCATTGGCGCCGAGAGTCATAAAAAGTTCCAGAACTTTTTCATGCGCCCATTCCGGCCTGGCCGCTGGTTTGTCTATTTTATTTATAACCACAATTGGTTTCAGGCCGAGCTCCAATGATTTTTTTAAAACAAACTTTGTCTGGGGCATCGGCCCTTCTTGGGCGTCAACGACCAAAAGCACCGAATCAATGGAACGCAGAACGCGCTCAACTTCCGAACCGAAATCCGCGTGCCCCGGCGTGTCCACGATGTTTATTTTGGTATCTCTATATAATATAGAGGCGTTTTTGGAATAAATAGTAATCCCCCGCTCCTGTTCCAAAGCGTTTGAATCCATGCTAATGCCTTCCTCGATCATACCCGTCTGACGAAGTAAAGCGTCGGTCAATTTTGTTTTCCCATGGTCAACATGGGCAATAATCGCAATATTTCTGATTTTCATAATTTATTTTATCTCAACGATTTTTTGGCGGGAGGTGTGGCCGATAATGATATTTACGGACGAAAGCGGAACGCCAAAACGCTTGGCCAGTACTTTAATAATTGCCGCATTCGCTTTTCCTTTAACCGGCGGTTCTTTTACGCAAATTTCAAAATTGGTATCGCTAAATTTTTTTACGCTTTCTTCTTTGGAATTCGGTTTTACCTTAACAAAAATTTTCATAGTTTGGTTAAATTACATTAGTTATCCACAGCAAACTTTTCAAATCCCCTCACAAATCAATAGGTTTCGGAAACCTATTAATGATATTTGTTACTGAAATCATTAAAAGCATTAATTAATGTTTTAGTTATTTTACCAACTCGCCCATCCCCAATTTCTCTATCATCTACTTTAATAATTGGAACTATACCCTTATTAGTTGCCGTTAAAAATATTTCCGAAGCCGTAAAAAAGTTTTTTTCCGGAATTTCCTGCTCTTCTACATTTATTCTTTTTTGTTTGGCCAATTTAATGACCAAATTTCTGGTTATGCCTGAAAGGATATTTTTTTTCGGCGTGATAATCTGATTGTTTTTCACAATAAATAAATTACTGGTTGACGCTTCAAGAAAATTTCCATTTTGGAAATAAATAATTTCAATCGCTTTATTTTTCTCTTTTATTTTCTGATGTTTTATAGCTGTTATATAATTGGTAGTTTTTACCAAAGGAAATTGCCGATTGTATTTTAATGTTATTGCTTTCGCTCCTTTTGAATAAACTTCCTTAGGAAGAGCCATAAATTTTTCCACCAAAATTAAAAATGTTTCATTCCCTCTAATATGGTTAAAACCATTGTCGCTCGGACCACCGGTCAGAATAGTTCTAATGGTTGATTTAGAAAATCTATTAAGTTTGATAATTTTTTGCAGAATATTTTTGTACTCATTTTTGGCGATTGGAATTTTTAGATTTAATTCTCTAGCTGAGTTTTGAAGTCTTTTCCAATGCAAATCCAAAAGAAACGGCTTTTCATTTTCGGTGCACATAACATCAAAAACACCATAACCGCGAAGCAGGCCAATATCATATGGATTAATGTCTACTTTATTCAGAGCAACAATTTTACCATTAAAATAACAATATTTTTTCATACATTTGCTGTTTTTTGTTTGATGATTTCGCGTAAAATTTCTTCAACGCACTTAATGCTGTTTTTATCGTTTATGGAAATGGCCAAAACTTTTTTACCCGTCGCTTCAAGCGCGATAGTTTTTTCTTTAATTTCTCCATCCTCCGATAAGTCCGATTTGCTTAAAAAAATGTATTCGGTTTTTTCCAAAAGTTCCTTATTATACATGCCAAGCTCATTTCTGACAACTTGATAATCTCCGGCCGGATCTGCTGATTCCGCGGAAATAAAATGAAAAAGAGTTTTTACGCGCTCAATATGACGTAAAAATTTTATGCCAAGCCCCTTGCCGCCCGAAGCCCCCTCAATAAGTCCCGGAATATCGGCTAAAATTAATTCATAATAAGCGCCAAGATTCGGCTCAAGCGTAGTGAAAGAATAATTGGCCACCTTGCTTTTGGCGCTGGTCAATTCGTTAAGCAAACTTGACTTTCCAACGTTCGGCAGGCCGATAAATCCTACATCGGCTATTAATTTTAATTCCAACCGCAATTTATATTCTTCGCCCGACGCGCCTTCTTGAAATTCGGTCGGAGACGTGTTTGTTGACGAGCGAAACTTAAAATTTCCTTTCCCGCCGCTACCGCCTTTGGCAATCAGTAATTGCTGGCCAATTCCCATTATTTCCAGATCTTCCCCCGAAGATAAATTGTGAACCACCGTGCCAACCGGCGCTTTTAAAATAAGATTCTTGCCGTCGGCGCCGTCATTGAATTGCTTTTTTCCATTTTCTCCGTTTTCCGCCGCCAATTTTTTTTTATAACGAAACTGGTTAAGCGATCCTAAATCCGACACACCTTCAAAATAGACGCTTCCCCCATCGCCGCCATCGGCGCCGGTCGGCCCAAGATTCATTTTGGTACTATTAAAAGCCACCGCTCCGCGGCCGCCATTACCGGCTTTCACTTTAATTGTGACATCATCTATAAGCATCAAAAATTGTTTCTTATTTTATAAATTTGTTTACCGTGTCCAGAAATTTTCTTGGATCAACACTGGCTCCGTTAATTTTAACCGTAAAATGAAGATGCGGAGCAAGGGAGTAACCGGTAGAACCGACGAGGCCGATAATCTCTCCTTTTTTCACCTTGGAGCTTACAACTGTTTTAATTTCGGAAAGATGAAGATACCCGGAAAATATTCCTAAACCATGGTCAATTATTATGGTTTTTCCATAATTTGGGAGCTCATCGACAAACTGAACCACACCATCGTTGATACTAAAAACAGGATCCCCTAAATTTGCGTCTAAATCAACCCCAAGGTGGATTATACTCCCGTTCGGAGATTGTCTTAAATTCCCGAAATTTCCAACATCAATCCATTTGTTGAGCGGTTCTGCGAAAGATTTACTAAAGCCAATTTTAGGAGTTAGTATTTTAAATGCCGAATCAAGAGTCGGTTTATCACCGGAAATAATATTATTAATAAGAGCCGCGGCGCCTATCCCCTGATTAATCATTTTTTGCGGAATGGTAAGCTTTGTTTTATTGACAGAGCGAGGCGAAATCGTCAACTCGCTGGCCAATTCTTTCCCAGATGCGAGCTGGACATAAAAAGATGTCTTCCCGGTTTTTGCCTTCGCGTCAATCCCGATAATAGCAAAATAATTTAGCCAGCGGCGAAAAAAATAAACTTGCTTTGTGCCAAACCGAGCTTCCAACGGGACATGCCAAACTCCATCAAGGCGGACGATTAGCGCCCCTCCTTGTTCAACCGATTCACCGGAGAACACCAACTCCGGCCCTTCAATAAATGGCCACGCAAAGAAGAGTAACGCTGTGATAGCAATACTCGTAGCAAAGAATGAAATGAAAAATTTTCTATGCCTTTTGCGCAAAATATTATTTAATCCCCAAAAGTTGAACCTCAAAAATCAACGTGGCGTTTGGCGGGATTACATCGCCGGCCCCATTGGGGCCATAGGCCAATTCCGAAGGAATAACTAGTTTTCTCACTTCCCCAATTTTCATTCCTTCAACTCCAATGTCCCAGCCCGGGATTACCTGGCCGGCTCCCAAGGAAAATTCAAACGGCGTTCCTCTGTCAACGCTGGAATCAAATTTCGTTCCATTTTCCAATACGCCGACATAATGCACGGAAACCGTGTCGCCATTTTTGGCAACGGCCCCCGTCCCCTCTTTTAATACTTCCACTTCTACACCCTGCTTGTTCATCTTTTGGTTGTTTAATTTTAAGTCTAATGTTTCGCCTTGCTTTGTTGCGCCAACATCATTGGTATTTTTATTGTAAAAAATAAAAATACCGACAACGAGCAAAATGATTGCCGTCGCTAAAGCTATAATTTGAGTTTTATTCATATGTTTTAATTATAACAAAAAACCGCCTGGTAAACCAAACGGTAAATACTTATCAGCCACTAAACCGCCAGTGCCACGGCTCAAACATAACCCCATCCCCATTCCCTTCCGGATAAGATAAATAAAAACCGTACTTGTTGGCATTTTGTATAAGCCATTTATATTCTTCAGTTTTTTCAAAATTTTCCGGACAGAAATCAATCGCGTGATTTACGGGATTGCCATGTTCGCTATAACCGGGAAAAGCCACTCCCTTTGCTGTTTTTAAAAAATCAAATTTGTTTTCTTTCAGGCATCGCAAGAAAACAATTGCTTGATAGGCGGGAGACCTGTAGCCGGAGGCGATTAATAATTTTTTTCCGGTTTCTTTTTTTAGCGCTTTGTTCATTTTTTGATACGCCAAATAAGCCAGCTTTGGCAAAAATTGATCTTTAATTGTCACCAGGTTGCTGGGAATTTTCTTTATGCCTAGAAATTTTCCTCTAAATCCATATTTTCGAGGATTTAATTTCAAAAAATTTTTTATAAGATCTATTTCTTTTTTATCCAAAAGTTTGTAAAGCTGGTAGAAAGAAATGATTCTTAAATTTTTTATTTTTCGTGTTTTACCCGTTTTACTTACGATAGAACTAACGATTTTTTCGTTTAAAAATTTCGGTTTTTTCATTATTTGTTATTCTGTGGTAATGCCGTCAAATTCCGGCCCGTTGGCTTCCGCTTCTTCTTTGGTGGTGCGGACAATGCCATCTTTGTGGTGCACCGGAGAATAAATCGTGTATAGTTTCAAATCCTCCGCGCCTGACGTGTTGATAATATTGTGCTGTGCGCCAGCCGGAACGATAATGGCCGAACCATTTTCAAGAATATA
>JAHJZO010000002.1 GCA_018826255.1 Patescibacteria group bacterium
AACCGGGGTAATCCAAACTGACGCGTCGATAAATCCGGGTAATTCAGGAGGACCGCTATTAAATTTGCGAGGAGAAGTTATCGGCGTTAACACGGCAATGGTGCAAGGCGCTCAAAATATCGGCTTTTCCATACCTATAAATCAGGCTAAAGAAATTATCAGCAGTGTCTCAGCTGTAAAACCATGATGAAAATAACTCCTAAAACTTTTTTATTTGTAATGCCATTTTTAATATTTTTTGTAGCGAGTTTTATTTGGCTTGAAATTTTATCTCAAAAAATAGGATTTATTACCGGGCTCGTTATTCTAGGAGGAGTATCGTTTTTAATTTTTTGGAATGGACTTTTAATCAGCCACCGCACAGGGGAATTATTTGATTTAAAAAATCGTAAACAAATTTTTGTTTTCTCTCTGGGGATTATGTTAGGTTTTTGCGAATTAATTTGGGCAATTTCCTTTTTGCCGTTTCCGTTTTTTATTTTAGGCGGGTTATTTGCCGTAATTTTCGCGATTGCTTTTAACATTATTGTTTCCGGTCATA
Organism: Patescibacteria group bacterium; assembly: GCA_018826255.1. Taxonomy (GTDB): domain Bacteria; phylum Patescibacteriota; class Minisyncoccia; order UBA10092; family UBA10092; genus UBA10092. The sequence continues at coordinate 542 of JAHJZO010000002.1, forward strand.
ATATTATAAAAAACACACTTTTAGGCGCAAGTTTAATTATTATTTTTATTTTATCAAGTCCATGGCTTCCTCCAAAAGCATTTTAAGAAGTTTATTTGTGATGGTGTTAATTCTTGGCATCGGGCTTTTTGGGCTATGGCTTTTGGGCGGAAATGAAATTAGTATTACAAACAAAAATTCCGCTACCCCACCAAATACTCAAACTCCTCAAGAAATTTTGGATCTTCTTGTTAAAGCGCTGGAAAAAAACGATTTGACGGCGGCGGTGGAATATTTTGTTCCTGAAAATCGGGAAATGGAATCGGAAGCCCTGACCAAGCTTCACAATGCCAATATTCTCGGCGAACTCATCAAAGATTTAAAAAGCGTTAAAGATGGAAGGAATATAAACAGTAACCATTACCGTTTTGAAGTGTTTGATTCTTCGGGCCAAAATATTGCCGATATAGATTTGATAAAAAATGAAAAAGGCATCTGGAAAATAGTGTCGCTTTAAACTGCTATTGACTTTTTGAGCGATTACATGCTATACTCTCCGCAAGTGGGTTGGAATCCGAAAGGATACAATCATTCAATGTTGGCGCAAAGCCCCGTTTTACGGGGCTTTGAGCTTTTTAGGATTTTCTGTATAATAAAACCATCCCGCTTTTAAAGGGGTTCGGTGATACTGACAACCCACTTAAAAACATTGATTGGGGCTAGTCTTACCCGGGCCCCTTTAAGGGCAGGATTATGAAAATAAAGCGAAATGTCTCTCTGGCTAAACACACTACGTATAAAATCGGCGGCTTGGCCGATTATTTTGTAGACATCAAAGATCTTGAAGATTTAAAACAGGCCTTGAAATTTGCCGATGATAATTCATTGCCAATTTTCATTTTAGCCGGCGGAAGCAATGTTTTATTCAGTGATGATGGATACAGAGGATTAGTAATCAAAATTAATAATAAAGAACTAAAAATTAATGGCGAGGAAATAATAGCTGAAGCGGGCGTTTTGATGAATGACGCTGTAAGTAAAAGCATTGAAAATAATCTTGCTGGTTTAGAGTGGGCCGGGGGATTGCCGGGCACTATTGGAGGAGCTATACGGGGCAACGCGGGGTGTTTTGGGAGTGAGATAAAGAATATTGTAAAAGAGGTAACTGTCGCAACAAATAACGGAGAGATTAAGTTATATAAAAACAAAGATTGCCAGTTTGGTTACCGTGACAGCATTTTCAAACACAATGGTGAAATTATAATGAGCGCGACTTTTGAGCTGCAATTAGGTAACAAAGAAAGTTTAAAAAAAGTAGTTTTTGACCATATAAAATACAGACAACAAAGATATCGCCTTCCGAGTTGCGGCAGCGTCTTTAAAAATTGCTTTTTAAAAGATGGCTCTGTTTTATCTGCCGGCGCTCTCATCGAGGCATGTGGTCTTATCGGCAAAACGATTGGCGGCGCCATGATTACCAAAGAACACGCCAATATCATTCATAATTTTAATAACGCGAAAGCGGCCGATGTTTTGGATTTGATGAATTTGATAAAAGAAAATGTAGAAAAAAAATTTGGAATTAAGCTTGAAGAAGAGGTACAATTGATAATATGAAAATAGATTTAAAAACAAAAAACTTTGAAATTACACCGAGCATAAAGAATTATCTTGAGCAGAGATTAAATTCATTGGATAAGTTTTTGCCAAATGATGAAAGTATTTTTGCCGATGTTGAGCTTGCCAAAACTACAGAGCACCATAAAAAGGGGGATATTTTCATGGCAGAAGTTAATTTAACAATGCCTGGGCGGTTAATCCGGGCCGTGGCCGAAGAATGGGATTTACATGTTGCCATTGATGCCGTTAAAGATAATCTTCAGCGCGAAATTACAACAAATAAAGAAAAAAATATATCTCTGTACCGTCGCGGCGCCCGCCTTTTAAAGAAACTATTGCGAAGAGATTGACACAAAATTTTTGCTATTCTAAAATACAAAATATGAATAATGACTTTTCAGAATTAATTCAACATTTAGACAATAAATTCTCCGGTGTAGATCGGCGTTTTGATGAGATTGATAAAAAGTTTATTGCTGTTGATAAACGCTTTGACGAAATAAAATCCGATTTTAATAATCTTTTTACGGCCGTTGACGCTTACGCCCAGAAAGCTGATACATATTTTCAAGAAATGGTGATGTTATCGCACAAAGTTGACCGCCATGAAAAATGGCTGTTGGAAATTGCTGAAAAGCTCGGAATCAAATTAAAGTACTAAGTAAAAAACCGCTTATTTAAGCCAAAATCCACCAAAATCCTTGACAAAGTATTATAGCTATGATACAATGAATGCAAGATTAGATTCTTAGGTCAGTCGCCAACGGGCTGGCCGAGATTCCATTGACAGTTGGGCCTTCCCAAAGACGGTTCTCGGTCTGGGAAAGGTATAACAGGGAGCTTCCGGGGATGTGGGCGCGTCGGCACCCTGGAAGGCGCAATCGATGCGCTTCGATTAGGCCCCTCTTCGGAGGGGCCGTTTTTATTGCTAAAAATCGGGATTTATTTTATAATCTCACAACGATAATGAGCTTTTTATCCACAATTTTTGGGGATGCGAATGAGCGGTATATAGACAAAATCAGGCCTCTTCTCAAAGAGGTTAATTCTTTTGATGAGAAAATTTCAAAACTTTCCGATGATGAATTAAAAAATAAAACAAAAGAATTTAAAGGGCATATTTCAAAAGGCGTGCTGCTTGATGAAATTTTACCAGAAGCGTTTGCAACCGTGCGAGAAACGGCTAAAAGAACACTAAAACAGCGTCATTTTGACGAGCAGATACTTGGCGGTATTGCTCTTCATCAAGGGAAAATTGCTCAAATGGCCACTGGAGAAGGAAAAACATTAACCGCTACTTTAGCGACATATTTAAACGCTCTTGCCGACAAAGTGCATATTATTACCGTTAATGACTATTTGGCCCGTCGTGACACAGTTTGGATGGGGCAGATATACGATTTTCTCGGCATTTCCGTTGGTTGTGTCAATTCTGATGGGAGTTATATATACGACGCAGCGCATTCCCAAAAAGATGCTGAACGGGACACTTTAGGGAGTTTCAAAATCGTTTATGAATTCTTACGACCGGCAACAAAAAAAGAAGCCTACAGTTGCGATGTATTATATGGCACCAACACCGAATTTGGATTTGATTATTTGAGAGATAATTTGGTTGGCGACTTATCGCAGGTTATTAGCCCGGGTCGGGCTTTCACAATCGTTGATGAAGTTGACAGTATTTTGATTGACGAGGCGCGAACACCGCTTATCATTTCCATGCCCGACGCGGAATCGCCAAAACTTTACGAGACATTTTCCAAAATTGTTCCCCGCCTTAAAGAAAGTGACGACTATACCGTTGATTTAAAAATGCGAACGGCAATTATTACCGACGATGGTTTGACCAAAGTGGAAAAAATGCTGGGGATGGATAACATTTATGACGAAAGAGGAATAAAATATGTCCACCATTTAGAACAAGCATTAAGAGCGCAGGCGCTTTTTCATAAAGACAAAGATTATGTTGTAAAAAATGGCGAGATAATAATTGTTGATGAATTTACCGGGCGGCTTTTGCAGGGCCGGCGGTATTCTGAAGGGCTTCACCAAGCGATTGAGGCCAAAGAGGGGGTTAAAGTCCAGCAAGAATCAAAAACTCTGGCGACAATCACTTTTCAGAATTTTTTCCGGCTTTATAACAAACTCGCGGGCATGACCGGAACAGCCGCTACTTCGGCGGAGGAGTTTCATAAGGTTTACAAACTTGGCGTTGTGATTGTGCCGACTCATAAGCCGATGATTAGAAAAAATTTGTCCGATAAAATTTATAAAACCGAAGAAGCTAAATTTAGAGCGGTAGTTAATGAAATTAAGGAGCGGAATCAAAAAGGACAGCCGGTACTGGTGGGTACAATTTCCATTGATAATAATGAAAAATTATCGCAAATGCTTTCACGGGAAGGGGTCAAACATGAAGTTTTGAATGCCAAACAACATGAAAGGGAAGCGGCGATTCACGCTCAGGCCGGCAGGTTGGGAGCGGTTACGGTGGCAACCAACATGGCAGGGCGCGGCGTTGATATCGTGCTTGGCGGTAATCCGGCATCGCCCAGCGAAGCAAGCAAAGTTTGCGAAATTGGGGGTCTTCATGTCATTGGCACGGAACGCCATGAAGCGAGGAGAATTGACGATCAGTTAAGGGGCCGTTCCGGAAGACAAGGTGATCCAGGTTCGTCGCAGTTTTTCGCGTCTCTGGAAGACAAGTTGTTGAAAGTATTTGGCGGCGAGCGGATTAAAAACCTGATGGAAACATTAAATATTCCCGAAGACCAGCCGATTGAAGCGGGGGTGATATCCAAGGCGATAGAATCGGCGCAAACAAAAATCGAGGGATTTAATTTTGATGCCAGAAAACATGTTTTGGAATATGACGACGTGATGAACCAGCATCGTTCTTTGGTTTATAAAAAAAGACAGGAAATTTTATCGGGCAATTATCATATAAATATTGCCGAAGAAGTGTACAAACAGAAAGAAAAAGAGCTGGGACCGGAACTGATGAAGCAGGTTGAAAGATTTGTCTCGCTTAATACTTTGGACACTTTATGGATGAACCATTTGGAAGATATGGAATATCTGCGCGACAGCGTCCGCTTAAGGGCGTATGGCCAAAAGGACCCATTAGTGGAATATAAAAATGAAAGCAGGAGATTATTTAAGGACTTGATGTTAAATTTTGAAACGCAAGTGGCAACAATAATCACAAAAGTCCAGCCACAGCAACAAAATGCAAATTTCAACACTAGCCCGACTCCAATTATTAAAGCGCCGAATTCTTCAAACATCGGAAGAAATGATCCGTGTTCGTGTGGTAGTGGTAAAAAATACAAAAAATGTCATGGGAGATAAAAGAAAAAAGCCACCGTATCGCGATTACGATGGCAACCCAATTTAAGTGAATATTTCACACCGTGGGATTACCACAATGAAGATCAGGGCGGGTCCTTCCCCTCACCACTAATTCAAGTTTACCAAGGTCGTATGGTAAAGTCAAGAAGTTTAAAAAATGCCATGGGAAATAAAAATTTAAACATATAAATATT
>JAHJZO010000003.1 GCA_018826255.1 Patescibacteria group bacterium
AAATATGATTATAGAATTAAAAAAATTTGGGACCACTCTTATTTCTCGGCAAGCGGGACGAGAGGCTTATTCCGCTCTTCAGCCTCTTTTAAGAAATCTCACCAGTGAAGAAGATATCGAAGTTGATTTCGAGGGTGTTTTGACTTTTTCGCCGTCTTGGGGAGACGAGGTTCTTTCTCCCTTATTGAATATCTATGGAGGAAAATTGGTTCTAAAAAATACTAATAACCCTTCTGTTCAAGCTACGATGGAAATATTGGAAAAAACCACGGGAAAGAAATTCAATGTAATATGAAAATGTTTACATGGAATGTGAATGGGATACGGTCAATATTTAAAACCACATTTCGCGATTGGCTGAAGGCCAATAATCCAGACATAGTTTGTCTGCAAGAAATAAAAGCGGATTTTAAAGAGTTGCCGGAAGAATTTTCTCAAATTGACGGCTATTATGCGTATTTCAATTCTTCATCTTTGAAAAAAGGACATTCCGGGGTGGCGGTTTATACGAAGATAAAACCTGTTTCGGTGGAGACAAAATTGGGAATAAAACGATTTGATGATGAAGGGCGCTGTCTTAGATTAACATTTAAAGATTTTATTCTGTTCAATTTTTATATCCCGAATGGAAGCAGGGACAAGCGCGACATGCCGTACAAGTTGGGGGTCTATAAAAAGCTTTTTCCGATTTTTAAAACATTGGCAAATAAAAAAGTTATTCTTATAGGAGATTTTAATATTGCCCATACGGAATTGGATGTTTTTTACGCAAAACAAAATCAGAACAATACAATGTTCACCCCCAAGGAGCGTGAACAAATTTCCAAGCTTTTAGAATTAGGATATACAGATACTTTCAGATATAAATATCCGGAGAAAAAATCATATACGTGGTGGCCATATTGGAATAATTTGCGCAAGCGCGACATTGGCTGGAGAATAGATTATTGCTTTGTTACTAAATCTCTAAAATCCCTCGTTAAGGATGTCTTCACTCAAAAAGAAATTCTCGGGTCCGACCATTGCCCTTTTGGAATTATCTTTAATAAATAAAATGTTACAACCACGATTATATTTTTTGTTGGCCACTCTTATAGGGACTTTTGTTCTGTCTTTTTTCATTTTTCGTCCCTTTCTTTACGCACTGGTATTGGCTATGGTTTTTGCGGTTGTGTTCCAGCCAATTCATCAAAAAATAACCGGCTTTGTCCGTGGGCGGCAAGGACTTGCGGCGTTCGCCACGATTTTAATCGTCGTTGTTTTTATTTTTACTCCTCTTGTATTTTTGGGAATACAGCTCTTTAAAGAAGCTGAACAACTTTATTTCTCTCTTGCAAATGGCGGCGGAAAAAATGCGATTCTTAATATTCTCAATAATCTAAGGGGCGATTTCAATATTGACCAGTATCTTGAGCAGGGCCTCGACTGGCTGATCCAGCGCCTTGGTTCCGTATTTTCCGGCGTTGCAAAAATAATGGCAAGTTCCTTCATATTTCTTATCGCTCTTTATTATCTGCTCAAAGACGGACAAAGTTTAAAGGCAAGAATTATCGCCTTAAGCCCGCTCTCAGATATCGATGATGAGGCGATTTCAAAAAAACTGGGAATGGCGATTAATTCGGTTATAAAGGGGAGTCTTTTAATTGCGCTTATTCAAGGGACGATGACTATGGTAGGGTTTACTATTTTCGGGGTTCCCAATGCCGTTCTTTGGGGGAGCGTAGCGGCAATTGCCGCGCTTATCCCCGGGATAGGGACGGCGCTTGTGCTTATCCCGGCTATCGCATTCCTTTTTCTTCAGGGTGAGACGTTTTATGGAATCGGTCTTATTGTGTGGGGGATGGGAGGAGTTGGACTTATTGATAATTTTTTAGGGCCGAAACTTGTCGGACACGGTATTCATTTGCACCCTCTGATTATTCTCTTGTCGGTTTTCGGCGGCTTTGTGTTTTTCGGGCCAATCGGTTTTCTCCTGGGACCGCTTACCGCGACTTTGTTTTTTGCCCTTTTGGACATTTACTCCTTACAAGTAAAATAAAAAAGCATGATGAAATTGTATTTTTATGGCGCTGCGCGGTCGGTTACAGGGGCGAACTATCTTTTGGAGATTGGCAGCGGGAAGAAAAAGACGAAAATTCTGATTGACTGCGGACTATCGCAGGGCAGCAGGATGGCCGAGAAAGAAAACTACAAAAATTTTCCTTACGACCCTAAAGAAATTCAGGCGCTTTTGGTAACCCATGCCCATATCGACCACACCGGCCGGATACCAAAACTCTACCGCGATGGTTTTCGCGGCAAAATTTATGGAACGCCTCCAACTTTGGATTTTGCCAAATTACTATTATTGGATTCAGAGCATATCATCAGGGAAGAAGCGGAAAAACAAAAGCTTGAACCGCTTTACGCAGTGGAAGATATTGAAGGCGCCAGCGGTTTGTTTGAAGGAGTGGGTTATCATAAAAAAATTGAGATCAATCCGGGCATTATCGTTGAGTTTTTTGATGCCGGGCATATTCTCGGTTCCTCCATTATAAGAATCAATGCCGAAGGAAAAACCATTGTTTTTTCCGGCGATTTGGGCAATCCGCCTACTCCGCTTTTGGCGCCAACGGAATTCATTGATCGCGCGGATTACGTGGTAATAGAATCGGCTTATGGCGACCGCCTGCACGAAGATCGTAAAAGAAGAAGGGAAATTTTGGAGGAAGCGATTGAATATACTATTGGCAAAGGCGGGACAATAATGGTCCCCGCTTTCGCTATGGAGCGCACTCAAGAGTTGCTTTATGAGTTGAATAATTTGGTGGAAAACAAACTTATTCCGGCTATTCCGATATTTCTGGATAGTCCCCTAGCCATCAACGCCACGGCGATTTATAAAAAATATCCGGAATATTATGGCAAAGAAGCAAAGCATTTGAGCGCGTCGGATGAAATTTTTGACTTTCCCAATTTGAAATTTACGCTGTTAACCGAAGATTCAAAAAAAATTAATAATATACCGGCGCCAAAAATAATAATTGCCGGCTCCGGTATGTCGACGGCCGGCCGCATTTTGCACCACGAACGGCGATATCTCCCCGACCCCAACAGCACGTTGCTTATAATTGGCTACCAAACAAGCGATTCTTTGGGGCGGCGGATTCTTGACGGCGAAAAAGAAGTGAGAATTTTAGGTGAAAGCGTGTCCGTGAGATGTAGAGTCAAGGCAATCGGCGGCTATTCGGCTCACGCTGACCAGGCGGGTTTGAAAAATTGGATTAGCCGGATTAAACAGCCGAAAAAAGTTTTTGTAGTGCAGGGTGAAGAAGCGGCGGAGCTGGCTTTACAAAAGATTATTAAAGAAGAATTGGCAATTGGCGCCGAAGCGCCAAAAATGGGAGACCAATATAGTTTATAAAATAAAAATTAGGCGCCCCAATGGGGCGCCCTTTTTGTCTGCGAAGGAACAAAAGAAACTAAATAACCACGGTATTGCAGGAGGGAATTCCCCACCTCGGATCCGAGGTGTTGGCATTGTCTGCGCATAAGCGCGGTTCTCGTCCGAGAACCCATAGGAAAGGAATCTTGGTTCTTTTGAGTCGCGACCAGATGGCGTCAATGTTGTGATGTTTGAGCGTGTCGGTGTTCCGGCAAAAGCCAATACTCTCCACGACACTAAGTCCGCGGCGATTGGGTTGTGTCTTAAACACTTTTTCTCCGAAATATGGAGTCCATCCCAATGTCCTTGTGCCATCCTCGACACTGAAAATGTAGTATGACTCTCGCGGCATTTCCACCAGATCGGCAATGCGCGTCGTATCCAGGTATGTACAACCCGGGATATCGCCATTGCGCACCATCAACATCTGTTCGGGGATGCTAAGTTGGGACGCGGGGATTACCGAAGAAAAGAAAACCCGCTTGCTTCCGAGAAAAGTCATTCCGACCGCCCTGGCGATTACTTGAGGACGCTTTTTTTCTAGCGTTTTCAGGATTGCCTTGGGGCAATTTTGGCGTCTCAATGCGCATATTTGCGCGCTGACCTCTCCATCAAATTGCCGCCTCGCCATTTCCGGATCACGTCGTCGTTCCGACACCGCCGCTGCCACTGATAATACTGATCCGATCATTTTTTGCCTCCTTAGTGTAGTTGTGAAAAAAGTTAAGGAACCCCCTCCTTCGTATATTGGTTATACTATATCAACTATGGTTGGCATTGTCAATGTTATGTTGCCGCCCAAAAATGCTATTATTAAATTTAATGAAAACATTGCGATTTAAGATTTTTTTTGTTATCGCTATTTTTGTTGTAATCGGCTTTACCATATATGCCAACTCTTTTAAAGTGCCGATTTTTTGGGATGATGAAGACAATATAACGAATAATGTTTTTATAAAGGATTGGCAATATTTTCCGCAGTTTTTTTCCGAAAATTTAATTGCCGGCGCCGGACTTGTAAGCAATTATTGGCGGCCGATGCTGCTAACGGTTTTATCAGTCGGATGGCACATATGGGAAGATTGGCCTGCCGGTTATCATTTTATAAATATCTCCTTGCACATTGCCAATGCTGTTCTTCTCTTTTTTATTCTATTTCGTCTTTTTAAAAATAACTGGCTGGCTTTTTTTACCGCGTTGATATTTCTTGTCCATCCTTTACAAACCGAAGCAATTACTCCGGCCACGGGCACCGCGGATCCGTTGTGGTTTTTCTTTGCGCTTTTAAGTATTGTATTTTTTCTGAAAAAGTATCGCTTTTTATCGCTTGCGTCTTTTGTTTTTGCCTTAATTTCAAAAGAAATCGCCATTGTAACTCCGGCGCTTATTTTTATTATTGATTTTTTTCTCAAGTCCGGCGAAAAAGGAGTTTCCTTTAAAGAAAAGTTAAAAGAAATTTTCAAAAAAATATGGCCATTTTGGGCGCTGGCCCTGTTCTATATTTTTCTTAGAGCTACGATTTTAAATTTCAAAAATTCTTTCAACTTTTATGAAGCAGGAACTAGTATTTTTGCTTCAGATTTGTATATTCGCGTAATAACTTTTTTTAGAATTTTAACCGTCTATTTTGGCCTTATTTTCCGGCCGTTTAATCTTCATATGGAAAGAACCGTAGAAATAGCCAGCTCATTCTTTTCTTTAGATGTAATTTTAGGTTGTGTTATTTTTGTCGGTCTCTTGATTTTAGCTTTTACCCAGTTTAAAAAATGGCCGATATTTAGTTTTGGAATTTTATGGTTTTTTATTTGTTTAGCTCCGACTTCAAATATTTTAGTCCCGATAAATAATCTGCTTTACGAACATTGGCTTTATACGCCCCTGGTGGGAATTTTTATAGCTTTGTTTTGGTTTTTGCTCACTATTTTTGAGAAAAAATATTATCGTTGGATTTTGTTTATTATAATAGCCGGTTATTTAGTTTTTTTGAGTTATTTGACGGTAAAAAGAAACCAAGAATGGCACGATCCGATTGTTTTTTATAATCAAATTTTACGATACACGCCAGACAGTTACCGAGTCATCAATAATTTAGGCAAGACCTATGCGGAAACCGGTAATCGCCAAATGGCTGAGGCGACGTATAAAAAGGCGATAAATCTTTTTCCCGATATTTCAGTTGCCTATCATAATTTAGCCAATCTTTATAAAAATGATGGAAAACAAGAAATGGCCGAGCAATATTATAAAACCGCAATTGCGGTTGACCCTGATTTTCTATATTCTTATAATGCGCTAGCTCTCATGTATATTGGAGAGCAAAAATACCAAGAAGCAAGGCAAATTTTTGAAAAATATCTGGAACGCCACAATGCCAGAATAGATATTCTTTATACACTTTCACAAATTGCCATAATGGAAAAAGATTATAAAGGCGCCCTGTCATATCTTCGAAGAGCGTTGCTTATAGATTCTCAAAATCAAATGATTCAATCTGCCGCGCAAAAATTAATGTTTTTTCAATAAAGCCATCTGCTTACTTTTTGAACACTATAAATTTGTAGCCGAAAAAGTTGCCAAAAAAGGCGGTGATTATGGTGAAAGCTAAGGCTATATTGGCCCAGATTTTTAAGTCAATTCCTACCGGAGCGCCTATTACGTTAACGATTATGTGTATAAGTCCCATATTTACTAAAGCCACGAGCGTGGAAACTAGAAAAAATTGAAAAGCGTCTTTACCGACAGTTTCCGTTCCGGTTCCGCTAAATGTCCATTGTCGATTCCAGAAAAAGCTATTTGTGACGGTGATGACGAAGGCAATGACAAAAAATAAAATAACAACAAAACCTGAAGCGATGTCGGTTAAAAAGATCAATAAATTGTAAACCCCGGCGCTGAGAAATGTGTTTAAAACACCAATAACCCCATATTTACCCAATTGAAAAACCCCCAGTTTATTTTTAGTTTTTGCGAACAGATAAAATAAACCAAGTCCCAAAAATGCGCAAATAGGAACGAAAAAAACCCAAAAAACAATAAAAACTTTTAATCCAATCCCCCATTTTGCCAGGATATCCAGAACCTGGATATTTTTCAATATCGGCAAGGAAAGCCAAGCGACCAATTCGCCGGCCAGGACAGTTAAATAAAAATCTTTTCTTGAATAATTTATTTCCATTTTAATCTTCAATTTCAATGTTAAATGGCGTTGTAGGGTTGCCATTGATAATCATTTTAACATATGCGTGGTTTTCATCAATATTAACTAAATCAGGTTCATTAAATGTTGATTGAAAATGTTTTATCAAAAATGCCGCATCTTTGTGGTTGGAGCGGAAGGCCACTAACGTTCCGATATTATCAAAAAAAACATTTTGATTAGCCAGGACAAGATTAAGATTGAGACGTCTTTCTGCGGTTTCGGAAATAATTTTAGCTACGGAATCTGCGGTTGAATCGTGAAAATCACTCATGTAAAGATGAAAATCACGGTTCATTATTCGTTCGCGTTTTTCCAGATATTCGGATGCCGCTATTAAAAATTTATTCACCAAAACACGCTCCCAGAAAATCTCGCTGGTTTTATCAACAGTGTTTTTTGAAAGATTAGCTAGAAAGATCTTCCCTTTCTCGATTATGTTTTCTGCGCCAATCTCAATAGATTGTTTCGCGCTGGACGGCTCAAATAAAACAATATCATTGCGCCGCGTTCGCGGCGCAAAATCTAATATATTTTTAATTAAGTCGCCGGTTGAGTCGATAACGCCAACCCCGGCGCCGCCATTAATATCTTGTTTTATAAGGTTAAGCAAGAATTGTTTTTTTCCGGCGCCGGATTGTCCCGTAACATGAATGTGGCGGCGCCGGTCGAGCGGTCCCAGTTTTATAATCGTTTCTTGTCCTCGAAAATGATTTTTTCCGAGAGTAATTCCGGTAAGTGGCGAAATCGATGGCGGTGGCGCCGCTTTGGCTTTCAAAAACCTCATTTTTTCAGTTTCTATTTTTATAATTGGCCAATGAAAAACGCCTGTTAACTCTTCGGCTGAAAACCGGACGATTTCTTTTTTATTGAATAGTCTGAAAGAAAAATTATGAAACAACTTTTTAAGAGCCCCGCCTTGCGGCCGGAAACTATAGAAAAAATTAAAATCGGGAATTTCAAATTGAGTGAAGGCATTCTCTATATTGGATAAAATTTCATCGGCTTTTTCTTTTGTTTCGGCGGACGACATGATTCTTATATTAGTCTCTAAAGAATTTTTTCCGGAAGGTTTTATTAAAATTTGAAAAGCCGCGCCTTCCCCGGTTTCTTTCAATAAAGAAATAGCATCGGTAATAAGTCCCATGGCGCTTGTTTTGAGTTTTTTGTATGTTTGAAGCGGCGAATCGCCATCATGTTTTAATTTCAACACTGCGCCGCTTATCGCGCCTTGGTTATTGATGATATTAAAATTATTAACGGCTTTAATCTCGGCCTCGGGGAAAAATCCCGAGAGTTGCCTTTCCATAGCATTGTGAAGTTTTTTGGGGATAGTGATAAAAAACCCTATTTCGGTCCCCTTTTCCGGCACCGCAATTTCAAAAACTAAATAGGGTTTAATTTCATTGAGAGAATTATAGAACTGTTCCATTGCCATAAGTTTTTTTTCATCGGCATCGGTTGAGTCCAAAATTCTTGGGAAACGAATTTCCAATAAAATAAAATTGCTGAAAAACATATGTGTATAAAAGTATTCTAACATAAATGAATTTCTGGTAAAATAAAGTTATGCCAAGAAAATATAAAATAGCAGCTCTGGTTTTTATTATCGTTCTGGCGGTTTTTTTCAGATTTTGGCAATTTTCCTCAATTCCGGTCGGTTTATACCAGGATGAGGCAATGAATGGTTCTGATGCTCTATCGTCGCTTAAAACGGGCGAATTCAAGGCTTTTTACCCTAATAATAATGGCCGGGAAGGTCTTATAGTGTGGCTTGACGCCCTGGCAATCAAGACCTTTGGCACGGAGCCCTGGGTCTTGAGATTGTTCCCCGCCATTGCCGGACTCCTGGCTGTTTTGGGGTTATATTTTCTTGCCAAAGAATTATTCAATACTAAAGTCGCTTTGGTTTCCAGTTTATTTATGGCAACCAGTTTTTGGGCTGTTAATTTCAGCCGGACGGGATTCCGCGCCGCTTTGATGGTGCCTATTTTAATTTGGTCTTTTTATTTTTTACTTAAAGGATTTAGATTGAAAAATTTTATTTATTTTGTTATCGCGGGAGCGTTGTTTGGTTTGGGATTCTATACTTATATTTCATTCAGGTTTGCTCCGGTATTGGCGCTTCTGGCGTTCGCGGCGCTTCTTTTTAAGAAAAGCAATAAAAAACTCTGGTTCGGGATACTGGCATTTATTGGAGTTACATTTTTAGTCGCTTTGCCAATCGGACTATATTTCTTGAATAACCCGGGCGATTTTTTTGGGCGAAGTTCTTCCGTATCAATTTTTTCTCAAGATTCTCCGCTTATAGCGGTAACGATTAGCGCCATTAAAGCTTTGGGCATGTTTAATATCGTCGGAGATTTCAATTGGCGGCATAATTACGCCGGCTTGCCGGAGTTATTTTTTCCGGTTGGAATTCTATTTATTTTAGGAATTTATTTTAGCGCCAGACGGCGCTCTTTCGAAGATAAGCTTACGCTTTTATGGCTTGTTATTTTTTTATTGCCGAATATTTTAACTATCGAAGGAAACCCGCATGCCTTAAGAGCCGTAGGCGCGATTCCAGCGGCAATGATGCTTTCTGGCGTTGGTTTAGTTTGGGCCTATGACAAATTAAAAGAATATTTTGATAAAAGACAAATCCTGCCCGTTATTGTTTTAATTTTAGTTTTTATAGTTGTATGCGATTTCAACAGATATTTCAATCAATGGGCGTATAATATTAACGTCTCCCGGGCGTTTTCTCATGAACAACTTGAAATTTCAAAATATTTGAATAGTTTATCGCCGCAAACAGAAAAATATGTTCTATGGCATCCCAATGACAGGGCGACAGATAATGGATTGCCGGTATCGGCCCAAACCGTTTATTTTCTGACTTCTCAAAAAATAAAAATAAATTATTTACGCGCTGATGAAATTGATAAAATTAAATTAGAAGGAAACAGCGCTGTTATCGCCCCAATTTATTACGATATAGAACTGCTTCATAAATTGAATAAACAATTTCCGCAGAGCAAAATTAATTTTGTTGATATAAACACTGCCGTTTTATTAATCCCATAATTATGAAAAAAATAAACATTTTGGCGGGCGCGCTTTTAATACTTTTCGGCGCGCTTGCCGTAACCAGTATGTGGAATGATAACGCCAACTATGATGAGAGAATCCATCTTCCGGCGGGCTATTCTTATGTAACTCAGCAAGATATGCGGCTTAATCCAGAACATCCGCCATTGGTGAAAGACTTGTCCGGTTTGCCGCTTTTGTTTATGAAAATAAATTTTCCCTACCAAAGTTGGGGTTGGGATACGGCCTTGACCACTGATTCAGCTAGAACTCCTGTTTGGCAAACAGATGTGGGTTTTGGCAACGATTTGCTTTATTATTCCGGCAATGACGCTCAAAACATGATGAGATACGGAAGAATTCCGATAATTTTAATTGGCATTCTTCTCGGATTTTATGTTTTTAAATTTGCCAGAGAACAATGGGGCGATTTAACGAGCATTATCGCTCTGGTCCTTTATTCCTTCTCCCCCACTTTTTTGGCGCATACTCGGCTGGTAACGACCGATGTTGCCGCCGCCGCCGCTTTTTTTATAAGTTTTTATTATTTATACAAATGGCTTAAAACACCAACTCAACGCAATATATTGATTTTTGGAATTGTTTTGGGGATTAGTTTTTTGACAAAATTTTCAACATTTTTACTGATTCCGATATTTGGTTTTATTATTTTGATTTGGGTTTTATTAAATGGGCAATGGAAAAAATATATTGGCGGTTTTATTTTAATTTTAATAATTGCTCTTTTAGTTATCGGCGCGGTTTACGCTTATCATATTTGGAATTATCCTCTTGAAAAACAAGCGACCGATACCGCTTTTATTTTATCCACATTCGGCTTTAAACCGCTGGCCGATTTAAGCGTTTGGATTTCTTCACAGCCGATATTGAGAGCTTGGGGGGAATATTTTTTGGGTTTTTTGATGGTTCTACAGAGGTCCGGCGGAGGCAATACCACTTATTATCTTGGCAATGTGTCAGCCGATGGTTCACGATCTTATTTTTTGGTGATGTATCTGCTTAAAGAGCCGTTGGCTTATATCCTGTTAACATTTTTTGCTTTATTTTTGGCTTTGAAAAAAATTGTCTCCAAAAAAATATCCGTAGAATTTTTTAAAGATAATTTTACCGAATTTGGGATGCTTCTGGTAATTGTTGTTTATTGGCTTTTTTCGGTAACATCTAATCTTAATATCGGGGTAAGGCATATTTTGCCGACAATTCCATTTATTTATATTTTAACCGCAGGCCAAATTTCAAATTGGATAAAAGACAGCATTAAAAAGAGTATTTTAGTTCTAATTTTACTTGTCTGGGCGTCTGTCTCCGTTATTTCCGTCTGGCCGTCATTTTTGGCGTATTATAATGAAATCGCCGGCGGTGCCGATGGGGGCTATAGATTCGCGGTTGATTCCAATCTTGATTGGGGGCAGGATATTTTGCGTTTATCACAGTTTATAGAGAAAAATAATATTAAAGAAATAAAATTGGATTATTTTTCCGGCGCTCCGGCGGAATATTATATAAAAACCGCTGAAATTATTTCTTTTAACCGAGAGATTTCGCAAAAGGGCTGGCTGGCGGTTTCGGCGTCTGTGCTTCAGGGCGCTTGCAAGGGCGATAAAGTCCCCTGCTCCTATAACGAGCGCTCTTATACATGGCTTGACCAATACAAACCCGTCACCAAAATCGGCTACTCAATTTTTGTTTATAAAATTGATTAAAAAATAACGGCTTTAAACTTTTTGGATATACGTTAAGAAAGAAAATATAAAAAATTAATTAGTCTAATAAAATAAATAAGGCCTCTCCGAAGAGAGGCCACGCCTTTGAAAACTGTCTCCCAGTTATTGGCGCAAACAGACTAGGAGCTCCCTGTTATATCCTCCCCAGACCGAGAAACGTCGTTAGGGAGGGCCAACTGTCGACCCTTATCCGGTCAGTCCGTTGGCGACTCGGCACGAACGCGCCGCTTTGCGACTTCCGGGGTATACGGCGCGTCATCAACCCCGGAAGCTCCCTGTCACACCTTTCCCAGACCGAGAAACGTCTTTGGGGAGGCCCAACTGTCCATTTCCGCCTAAGGCGGAGTCGTTCCGGCTAGCCCGTTGGCGACTCGCCGAAAATCTTATGTATATATTATCTTGTAAAGATATGTTTTGTCAAATTTGGCTTATTTAAGCCGAAAACTATTCATTACCTACTCTATGTTTTAATTATACCGCACAATCCATTTCTTGTCAATAGCAATTGCATGTATAATTCCGATCGTCTGTAAACATGCAATTTGTTATCTTACTATATCCATATCATATATTTCACAGAAATTGCGGCCGCAATACTCGTGAAATGTTAAATCATTAACTAAAAAGATTCTTTATTTTAATTTGTAATTTACTAGCGTTTTTATTATAAAACAAAACAACCAGATGCGCTATCCACAGCGCAAGAGAAATAAAATATGTCGCTTTTTTTGCTATCGCAATAAAAACGACATTTTAAACATGCGTTAGCGAGAAAACAGCGACGTGAAAACATTCCACCGTTTCGGCAATAAAGCCGAACATCCTTTAAAATCATCATCAGATACGAGGTCGCGGTGATTGCGTAAAATGTAAGGCAGATTTTTGATACTGGCGCCAGGATAAATACCAACGATTTTCCCGTCTTTGTCGGCAATTGTGATAATCTTTTGTGTATCAATATCAAATCCAACATCACCGAGTCCATAATCAATTACCTCACCAATATCTTTATATCCTGAAATCCAACCGCCGAGACACTCAACAAAATATCCGCCAATACCGCAGTCGTCGCTGATGCACATAGTTCTATCACCCAGCGAGTATACAAAAAACTTAGATTCTTCAGGAACTCTATTATATGGCGGCGCCCACCCAGTAGAATCACCAGCTTTTTCCGCGGCGGGCATACCAAGAGTAAGGGTTTTATATTGTGTAATACCGTATATGTATCTCTGCCAAGCCACTATATTCATAACAATGAATAGTATTGCTAAAAGAATACATATAACTTTTATTTTGTGGGAAAAAACTCTTTTCATATTAGTCAATAACTTCAAGAACGCCAACGCTCATAAAATCAGGTTTACGTGCCCTAATCAATGCATCATAAATTTTATCCCAACGAATGGTTTCAGTAACAGTGAGACATCCGCGCGACACAGCACCTGTATGCAAATATTTTTCTCCGCCATGTCCAATTCTAAACCAAGTTTTAGCTTTCGGTGCTTGTTTCTCATATCTTACTCCACCGGAATGAGGATAATCAGGGATTTCAATATCGTACAATCCTTTTTTCCAAAGTTCGTTTTTATAGTCAGCAGCGCTATATATTTTACCGTCTACTAGTGTTAGTGTTTTTTTAGATATCGAATATGTAGCGCGCACTTCCGGCTTGTGCTGAATATTGGAAATTAGGTGAGACGCGCCATCTTTTTTAAGTTTGACCGATGCTAATTTATTGCGATATGCGCCTTCTAAAATAGTAAAATATTCTCGCTTGTTTTTTATATACTCAACTTTTACCTTTAAATACGCTGGCAAAGATTCGGTAGTTTTAGTATTTTCAATTTGTACTTTAAGCCACCCGTCGCCTTTATCCGGAATATATTTAATAACATTCACAACATTTGCTTCCAGTGTTATTTCAAAAATTGCTGTTTTCTTCCCCCAAACTTTTCCTAAAACCGAACGGGTCTCTTTTATTTCAACTTTATAAATAACTTGTTGTGGTTTTGTGATACTTGTATCAATTTTTATATCACCCTCTATGCTTCCAATATCGTTAAATAATACATCCTTTTCAAAAATAGTGATTCGCGCGTTGGTCTTAAATGATTTTTGATCTGTTTCAAACCCACCTATATCCTTATTGATTTCCACCGTTGTGCCAACCTTGATTGTTTTATCAATGCGCAAAAATTTACTTAGTACTTCAATTTCCACACGAATATCGTCGCCAATAGAATCGCCGCTATATTTTATTTTTGAAAGTTTTAATTGAATGGATTTAGCCACGATAGTTTCATTTTAATTTATAATTTACTAACACATTTTCATTATAAAACAAAATAAACAAATACGCTATCAATAGGGATAAGGCAAAAAGTGTTGTTATAAAACCGATCGGTTGAATAACAACACTTTAAATTATTCTACAGTTCGCAACCATTGCGGCCGCAATACTCGTGGAATGTTGAATCATTAATTGTAAAGATTTTTTTATTTCAATTTATAGAAAATTCGGCTGGGGGTGCGGAGGTCTATATATTCCAGATTAGAGACTTTATTTTTTATAACTTCACTTAAAATAGTAAATAAATTACTTGCCACGGAAGCAGGAGCTTGTTTTTGATCTAAGTAAATTAACCAACCAAGAGCGGTTACCGCTGTTAAATCAAAATCGGCAGAAGGTCCAATTTTAAATCCAGTAATTTTTACTTGGCTGTTTTCTAGAAATTTATTATTGAAATCCATCATAAACTTAAGTAGCTCGGTATTTATCGCTTTTTCGCCTAAGGAGAGTTCCCTATTTCCGGAATCTTCTATTTTTAGTATGAGCCCACCTTCAGTTAATGGCGCTTCTTTAAAAACTATCCCCTCTTTATCAAAGTAATAGCAGTGGCCACCCTCCGGGTGGTCATCCGTAGGATGACACCAAATACCGACAGGAATTCTTTTTTCAAAATTAACCGTCAAACCGTTAAACAACTTTTTTTCCACATTAATATCGGTTATTGCGGGAAACGCTGCGGTTAAGGCGGTTTTAATGTTATCCCTTGAGAGAATAAAAAGATTTTCCCCTAAATCAAAAGGCGCGCTGCCGGCCATTATTTTTCGTATGTCATTATCGGTAACAGTGTCGTTTTTCGGTAATTTTATCTCGGTGATTTTGAAAAATGGCGACACAAAAAACAACCACCCGACAAAAATAAAAACAACAGCAAAAACAAATTTAAGAAGAATTGTTTTTCTTTTTTTCGCCCGTTCTTTTGAAGAATGGGATTTAAAACGGTAATAACGGCTTGAGGGCATCGGGGATTTTTATTATTCCATCTTCTTGCTGATAATTTTCCATTATGGCTATTATAATCCGTCCGATTGCCAATGCAGTTCCATTTAATGTATGGACATATTCATTTTTTCCGGTTTTTTCTTTTTTGTATTTTATATTCAGGCGGCGAGATTGAAAATCGGTGTCATTGGAAGTCGAATGAGTTTCGCGATATTGATTTTGTCCGGGAAGCCAAGCTTCTATATCGTATTTGTTGGCAGCTTGCACTCCCAAATCGCCCGTGCACATTTGGAGAACTCTATAAGGGATTTCCAGCGATTTCATCAGTTTTTCTTCCATGGCAAGTAAAAATTCATGTTCCTTTTTGGAATCTTCCGGTCGCGTAAAACTAAACATTTCAATCTTATCAAATTGGTGAACTCTCAGAATTCCTTTGGTGTCTTTGCCATAAGAGCCGGCCTCGCGGCGAAAACAAGAAGAAAAACCGGCATAGCGAAGAGGCAGTTGTTCTTCGCTGAAGAATTCATTCATATGCATAGCGCCTATTGCCTGTTCCGAAGTCCCTATCAGGTACAGATCATCTTTTTCAAGGTGATATATTTCATCTTTATTGTTATCTAAATAGCCCATACCTCGCATGGCCTCGGGCTTTAAAAATACTGGAGGTAAAATGGGAATAAATCCCTCTTTTTTTAAAATATCAAAAGCAAATCGAATTAAAGCAAACTCCAAAAAGACGGCATCTTTTAATAAATAACCAAAGCGCGGACCGATTGCCTTACCCGCTCGTTTTACATCAATCCAGCCCAAATTTTCATTAAGTTCCATGTAATCTTTCGGGGTAAAACTAAACTTTGGTTTTTCCCCCACTTCCCGCAAAATAACATTTTCGGTTTCATCTTTTCCGACTGGGACTTCCGGCAAAGGTTGATTCCGTAACTGACTGTTAACCTCCTCGGTCGCTTTTGATTGTTTCGCTATTTCTTTTTTAATCTCCGCGAGTTTTACTTTTATTGTTTTTCCTTTTTGAACATCTCTCTCGTCGGCGGCTTTTTTGCGCTCTATATTTAACTCTTCCGCTTGTTTTTTTAGATATTTTATATCAGTCATAAAAAGATTTATTCTTTTGGTCTCATTGTTGGGAAAAGAATGATTTCTCTTAGAGTGTGGGAATTTGTCAGTAGTGCCGCTAACCTGTCGATACCTATGCCGAAACCGGCGCAAGGCGGCATGCCGTGCTCTAATGCTTCCAAAAAATCTTCATCAAGCCGCTGAGCTTCTTCATCGCCCTTTTCCCGCAAACGTTCTTGCTCTTCAAATCTTTCTCGTTGTTCTAAAGGATTATTTAATTCGGTAAATCCCTTAATCAATTCCAGGCCGCCTATGAAGATTTGAAAGGCATCAGCCGTCTTGGGATCATTTTCTATTGTTTTTGATAACGGCAAAAGTTCTTTGGGAAAACCAATGACAAAAGTCGGCTGAATCAATGTCTTTTTGGCGGCGTCTATATCGTCGAATTCTTTAATTAAATCGCCGTAAGTTTTTTCCGCAAAGGGTTTAGAAAAATCAATTGAATTCTTTTCATAAGTTATAATTAAACTTCCGGTTAAATCTTTAATAAGCGCTCTCAAAACATCTTGCAAAAAAGTTTTTAAATAAGCAGAATCTTTATAGGCGACATACGCTTCCAGCATTGTGAATTCAGGATTATGATGCGCGTCCATTCCTTCATTTCTGAAATTTCTCCCAATTTCATATATTTTTTCAAATCCGCCTATAAGAAGTTGTTTTAAGTATAATTCTGGGGCAATTCTTAAATATAAATCTAAATCAAGGGCGTTTAACCGTGTTTTGAACGGCCGGGCTGTAGCGCCGCCAGGCGTGAGTTGTAAAACCGGGGTCTCAACTTCAATAAATCCAAGGTGATTAAAAATTTTTCTTAATTTTTTAAATATTTCCGAGCGAACCAAAAAATTCTTTTTTACATCTCTGTTCATTAAAAGGTCCAAATACCTTTTGCGGTATCTTTCCTCGATATCTTTGAGGCCGTGCCATTTTTCCGGAAGCGGACGAAGGGTCTTAGCGACCATTCTTATTTCTCTGACGCGAACTGTTTTTTCTCCCTGCCCGGTCTTAAAAATAAGGCCCCTAATTTCCACAAAATCACCAATATCGAAATTAGATAAGAAATCAGTATAATCTTTTTTGTTTCTCAAATCTTTTGGATTTAGAAAACATTGAATTTGTCCGCTCTCATCTTCTAAATCGAGAAATGCCGCTTGGCCATGAATTCTCATAGACCTTATTCTACCGGTCAAATAAAATTCTTTTTTTGTCAATTTCCAAAGCCAGTAATTCTCTAAAATTGCCCGTACGTTATAATCGCTTTTTACATTGCTCGGAAATGGATTTTTATTGCCATCTTTTAAGGCTTCTAATTTTTGAATTCTAATTTTGCGAAGTTCCTCAATTGTCGGCATGTATCTATTTGTCTATTTTGATTATTTTATACTTTTTAATGCCATTGGGAGCGCTAATTTCTAATTCCTCTCCTATTTTTCGTCCTAAAAATGCCCGTCCTAAGGGTGATTCATTAGAGATTTTTCCTTCTTGGGGGTTGGCTTCCGCGGAACCTACAATTCTAAATATTTCCGTGCCATTATCAGATTTAACTTCAATCGTTGAACCTATCCCGACTATATCTTCTTTACTTGATGCCTCTATCGTTACGGAATTTTTTAAAAGCCCCCGTAGTTCAGCAATGCGATTTTCATTGAATGATTGCGCTTCTTTGGCTTCAAAATACTCCGCATTTTCAGAAAGGTCTCCCAAGTCCTTTGCCTCTTGAAGGCGCTTCGCGATTTCTTGACGTTTTTTAGTCTTCAATTCCTGGAGTTCTTTTTCAAGAGATTCGATTCCTTCACGGCTTAAATATGTTTGTTGCGCCATATAATTATTTTATTTTAGCTTATCATAATTTTTATTATAATACCACTCAAAAACATCTCTGGCGGCAGGAAGGGCCGAAGTTATTCCTTGGCCGGAACCTTCAACGATAATTGCCAAAGCTATTTGGGGGTCATCGTATGGAGCGAAGCCCGCGAATAAGGCATTAATTTTACTGAAATCAGAATAAACTTGGGCAGTACCTGTTTTGCCGGCTACTTTTATCGGCAAATCTTTTAAAAAGTAAGCCGAACCATTAGCTTCAGTAACTGCCATTCGCAGTCCTTCGCGGACTATTTCAAGATTGTCCTGCCCGATTAATTCTATTTTTATGGCTTCAGATTTAATTTCTTTTACAGTATTGTTCTTGGAATCGGTTATTTTGGAAACCAACTTTGGTTGCCATAATGTTCCACCGTTTGCAATGGCAGCCATAGCTGTCGCGAGTTGAAGTGGCGTGATTTTAACGTCGCCTTGGCCTATAGAAACGTTATAAGTATCGCCGGTAAACCAGTTCTCTTGCCTGGTTTTCATTTTCCAGTCAGGATTTGGCACCAAGCCGCCGGTTTCTCCCGGCAAATCAATGCCTAGAGGCGCTCCAAAACCAAACAGTTTAAGATATTCTTCTATTTTATTTATACCTAATCCTTTAATATTTTTATAACCACCGCCTATTGTGTAAAAATAAACATTAGCTGAAAAAGCTAAAGCTTCGCGCATGTCAACAAACCCATGAGGCCGCCAATCGCGATAAATATATATTATTTCCGGATTGTATACGTTGGGTATAGATATATAACCCAATGTATCGTCAATCTTGTAGTTAGGGTCAATGGTTTTTTCGACCAAAGCGGCTGAAGCTATAAAGGGTTTAATTGTCGAACCAGCTGGATAAAATCCGCTTATAGCTCTATTAAAAAATGGTTGATTTTTATTGTTGATAAGTTCCTGGTAAATTTTACTTATTAATCTGGTATTAAAAATATTGTTATCAAAACTGGGCAAGCTAACTAATGATAGAATTTCCCCTGATTTAACATCCAAAACAACAGCGGCAGCTCCCGGCGCGTTTGTTTGCGCCATTTTATCGCGCAGGGAGTCGGTTAAAAGTTTTTGAAGTTCACCATCAATACTCAGGATTAAATTGTTTCCTTGGAGAGCCTCCTCGGCCATTAAAGTTTTCAAAACGGTATTATCGGAATTGACTGAAATTGCTATTTTACCCGGGATGCCCCTTAAATCTTTTTCATATTGTAATTCAAGTCCGTCTTTTCCGATAAAATCTAACATTGAATAATATGAATCAGCCTTAAGATCACCGGGTGATACATTTCTGGTATAGCCAATTAAGTGAGAAAAATATTCTCCTTCATAGTAATCGCGTTTGGTTTCTTTATTAATAAAAAGACCGGGTAAATTTGGCAAACGAGATTCAAGTTCTATGAGAGTGGGCTGTTTTAAGTCCGGCTCAAGTAATACCAATTCGGTAGAATTTTTATTCAGATTTTTTAAAAAATTGAAAATATCAGCTTCATCCTTTTCAAGAATTTTAGAAACTTGAGCCACCCAACTGTCAAGGGTATTTTTTTCCTTGGGAATATCAACGGGAATTGCCAGCAAGTTAAAATTTGGGACGTTTAAAGTAAGCGCCTGGCCATTACGGTCATAAATTATTCCGCGGGGCGCCCGACTTGGATAAGATTGCACGCTGTTTTTAGTTGCTCTGGCAGAGTAATAATTGCCTTGCCAAATTTGAAGCCAAAAAGCTCTTATAAAAAACAAGAAGAGAATTATTATCGCAACCGCAAATAAAATAAAAACCCCCCTTTTATTTATAGGTGTTTCCAATTTTGCCATTGACTCTCTATCAAGAAGAATCTCTTCCGGTTCAATCTCAACCGGATTTTTTTTAAATATGTTCTTAAGCATTTCTAATTTTAAAGCTTAAAAAAAATTTTAACGCAATTGGGGTTAAGATTAATTCCACCAAAATTCCATTATTAAAAAAATAAAACAAATTTCCACCGCCAGTCAGCGCCCAAGTCAATAAATGATAGAACAACACGCCGCTAATGCCAACCAGCACAATACTTTTAGTCGTTAGGTTTAAAAATGTAGTTTTGCTTAAAACAATAAAAATTGCCGCAATAATCAACAAAACTAAACTATTTACTCCAAAATTTGAAAAAGAATTAATACCAATTAAAATACCGCCAAACCAAGCAAGAATAATCGCCGGCTTATTTTGTTTAATCAGAACTAAATATAAAACAAGTATTAAAAAAAGATTTATTTTTATAAAAGAGGGATTTATAAATGAAATTTGAATTCCTGCCAGAATAATTAAAAAAACAACAGCGCTAATAATTGAAAAAATTTTCTTATTTCTAGTCATTGCTGGTTTATTATTATAAATACGCTGTCAAAATCTTGAGGCTCTGCCAGTAATTCTACATTTGCAGTGTTAAAAACTTCATTATCGCTGGATGTGACCTCTTTAATCTTTCCAATAATAAATCCCCTTGGCCATATGCCATCTGTTCCGGAAGAAGTAATCAGCTCTCCCGTTTCAGGTTTTTTATTTTTAGCAATCAAGTCAAAAATAATGCTGGAACCTAGGCCGCGAACTAAGCCGGAAATATTGCTGGTTGTTGTAACGGCGGCGATGCGAATTTGCGTGTCTAATATCGTTTGCACTTTGGATGTGCCATAGCTCACATTGTCAATGCGGCCGATAATCGTTTTGCCCTTTGAAATAACAATCATGTTGGTGGCAATTCCGTCGTTTGCGCCGGCGTCAATTAAAAAGGAACGGTTGTTTTGAAAGTCGCGCCCAATAACATTTGCCAAGCGGGTGAAAATATTTTTTTGCCTCAGGTCGGCCTGTTCCCTCAAAAGGGCATTTTCTTCTTCAAGTAACGATAATCTGGATATTTTATTATAAAGTTCTAGATTTTCTAAAAGCAACCGGGCATTTGACTCTTTTACGCTTTTTATATTTGATATCGCATTCTGCCAAAAAAATAACCAATTGCCAGCTCTATTAAAAATTATTTCAATGGGGCTTAAGATTCCGCCCAAGTAGTATTGCAGTGATGAGATTACCCGATTTTGACCGAAAAAAATAAATAGCGCAGTCAGTAAAAGAAAAAATAACCATAATGTAAATTCTGATTTTTTCATAATTAAATTAACTACTGACCAGGATTTCTTTTAAGGATTCGATATCTTCAAGAATAATCCCGCAACCGCGCACTACTGCCGTAAGAGGGTCTTCAACCAATCTTGTAGGGATCCCCGTAGTTTTTTCAACCATTTCCGGGAAGCCTCTAAGTAAACTGCCTCCGCCGGCTAAAATTATTCCTCTGACCATTAAGTCGCTTATAAGTTCCGGTGGCGTTTCTTCAACCACAGAACGGATCTCCGAAATTATGGCATTTACCGAAGGCGTTATCGCTTCGGTTATTTCCGAGTCGTTTATTATTATCTCCTTTGGAAGTCCGCTGACCAAGTCTCTTCCCCTTATGGGCGCCGTTAGTTTCTCCTTTAATGGCGAAACAGAGCCAATTGATATTTTTATTTTTTCCGCTGTTTTTTCGCCAATTAATAATTGAAATTCGTCGCGAACGTATTGAATAATATCGTCGTTCATTTTTTCACCGGCAATCCGCAAATTAC
Source organism: Patescibacteria group bacterium (assembly GCA_018826255.1). Lineage (GTDB taxonomy): Bacteria > Patescibacteriota > Minisyncoccia > UBA10092 > UBA10092 > UBA10092. The sequence goes on from JAHJZO010000003.1 coordinate 21,354, forward strand.
GGGAAACAACAATCCCCCCCAAAGAAATAACCGCTATATCAGTAGTTCCGCCTCCTATGTCAACTACCATATTGCCAACGGCATCAGAAATAGGTAGGCGCGCCCCTATAGCAGCTGCCATTGGCTCTTCAACCAAATAAACCTCTCTTGCGCCGGCATTACGAACAGCGTCTTCAACAGCTCGGCGTTCCACTTCCGTTACTCCGGAAGGAATACCAATAACAACGCGTGGCCTAGCTAAAAAACTATAAGCTCCTTTGTGAACCTTGGTAAAAAAATATCTTAGCATTTGTTCAGTAATTTCAAAATCAGAAATAACACCGTCAATGAGCGGCCTAATGGCAACGATATGACCAGGGGTACAGCCTATCATTTTTTTAGCTTCTTCTCCAACGCTCAAAATCTGGTCGGTTTTTTTGTTGATAGCGACAATCGACGGCTCATTGATAATGACGCCGCGCCCTCTTACATAAACCAGCGTATTAGTTGTTCCGAGGTCTATGCCAATGTCGCATGAAAAAATTTTAAAAAATCGTTCCAACATTTGAAATTTTAATTAATTTTGCGCTTTCTTTATTTCTTTGTTTCATTTCAACAGAATTTTTTTCTAATGTTTTTACGCTAATCACTACGCGCAAGGGTATCCCAATTAAATCGGCATCGGCAAATTTTTCTCCAGCTGTTTTGTCATCACGGTCGTCATATAATACTTCAGTTCCTTCGGCAATCATTTTTTTATAAATATTTTCTGCCTGTTTTTTAACATCAGGATCTGTCTTAGCGGATAGTTCAATTAGATGAATCTTAAAAGGCGCGATAGGTTCAGGCCAGATTATTCCTTTTTTATCATGAAAAGCTTCAACGGTGGCTGCCATCAGCCTGTCTAGACCTATTCCGTAAGAACCCATAATTGCAAGCTCTTTTTTTCCGTTTTTTGCCGTAAAATAAATATTAAACGGCTTACTGTATTTTAACCCCAACTTAAAAGTATGGCCGAGCTCAATGGCATTTTTACCATCTAATTTATCTTCTCCGATTTCGGCCGGCATCATAAATTCATGGGATTCATTGCCGCCCATTATACCCGAAGAGGCTTTAATTGGCACGGCTTTTAAATTTAAGCGTTTAAAGATATTTTGATAAACTTTGAAAACTTTTTTATAAGTCTTATCAAATTCAGCTTCACTTCGGTCAAAAGAATAAGCGTCTTGCATAATAAATTCCCGAAGCCGCAAAAGCCCACCGCGCGGCCGAGCTTCATTTCTTAGTTTTATCTGAAATTGGTTTAAAAGTAATGGCAAGTCATTGTATTTTTGGATGTATCGGAAAGCAATTTCCGCCATTGCTTCTTCATGGGTCATTGAAAGCACCAGTTCTTGCCCGCCTTGCGATTTTATTCGCCACAGTTCCTCTCCGATTTCATGATAACGCCCGGTTTTTTTCCAGATTTCTGCCGGATGAATTACCGGCATTACCAATTCCTGAGCGCCGATTTTATCAAATTCTTCCCGAATGACTTTTTCTATATTTTTTAAAACCCGGAAACCCAAAGGTAAAAAACTGAAAAGACCCGATGACAATTGCCTGATAAAACCGCCTCGCGCGAGATAAATATGGCTTATGGCTTCGGCATCTTTCGGCGCCTCCCTTAACGTTTGACCAAAAAGTTTAGATTGCTTCATGTAAATTATAATTATTGTAATTAAGAATAAACCGAAGTCCTTATATTCTACGTTAGATTTATCATTTTAGAAAGGTTGACAAATATAGGCGAGCTATGTTGTTACATTTTTTACAAATTTTATAAACCTAACGCAAAAACTTCCTATAGGAAACTTTTGCGTGAAAAGACAAAATAAAAAAGCCCCTCATTCCGTAGAGTAGAGGGGCAATGCCTTTATGCCTTCCAGGTCGGCATTCTGGAAGCTCCCTGTCTTCGCATTCCCGGACCGAGAAACGTCTTGGGGAAGCGCCAACTGTCAATGGAACCTTTGGCCAGCCCGTTGGCGACTAACCGAAAAGCTATTCAATAAACATTATCGTAATCATGATGTAACCTTCCGCATCTTTCTCGATGGAGCGCAATGTGATGCGAAACTTCTTGCTTTTCTGTTTTTTCACGAGCCAGTCATCGGCCATAAAAGCGATCATCATATTATATTCGCCATGTCCCCGTGAATATTCGCCCGTACCGATACTAACTAATTCGCCGATTAAAGCCTGCCGATTGAACATAGCTACTCGTTCCATAATACCTCCTTATAATTTAAGTTTTTAAAAATCTTTCCGCTATTTTCCCTATAAAAACCCACCAAATTTTTGATGAATTTTTATAGGCGGGCGAGAACTTTCGTCCTCGCCCTTTGCGCATTATGAATGACCGCGAACTTCTTAATTCGCTTTCAAAATAAGCCATTCATTGATGGTTGATGGTCGCCTTTACGCACAACGACTACATCAATCACCTTTTTTGTCCATCTGGCCCATGCGCTTGCCTGTGGTTGAATAACATCAAGGAACTGTTCAAGAGGTTGTATTTCCCTCTAAAGAGTCGCTATCTGTATAACGCCGCTTTAGAGAGAGGGAATATTCTGTTGCCGAGCTATTCCCGAGCTCCGTCTCCCGCAGGGAGACAGGCACAAGGGGCGTTATTTTCCCACTTTTGCGGCCAGAGCCGCTTCGCGGGAAAAATATACTACGCCACTGACGACATAGTACTTTCTCATCCCTCGTCCTCCTTTCTTTTATTTGTTTAAAATTGTTAATTATTGCCTAATTGGCTCATTTGAGCCAAAAACTGCCCGCCTCTCACTGTATATCTGTATTCTAGCATATAATACAATATCTGTCAATAGTGAAAAAATATTCAAAAAATATGAGATTATTGCTAAAATATTTATTTCACGCAAAAACTTCCTATAGGAAACTTTTGCGTGAAAAGAAGCGATAAAATTATTTTAATCTTAATATGTCTCTATACGTCAATAATATAAGTAAAGTAAAAAGTAAAACTAAGCTAATGGAATGAAGCGCGTTCTCTATCCTAGGATTAATTTTACTGCCCTTTATTTTTTCTATTCCCAAAAATAAAAGCCGGCCGCCATCCAAAGCCGGAAATGGCAAAAGATTTAAAATCACTAAATTAAGAGATACTATCGCTACAAGCTGGAGAAGGTAAATGAATCCTAAATCGGCGGCCTGATTGGTTAGAACGGCAATCCCAACCGGTCCTGCTAATTCTTGAGGAATTCTTCCCTGAAACAGCAGGTTTTTAAATAAATTTCCAAATCCCTTCATTATTTCCCATGTCATAGAGAACGCATATTTTACGCCAAGCCAAATACTCTCATACCAGGGATAAGAAATAATACCGGTTTTGGCCAACGCAATTCCCAGAGAACCTTCTCCTTCCGGAGGATTGACCCTTGGCACTGCGCCGACCTCTATCTCTTTTTGTCCTCGTTTAAGATTTATTGTTAATTCTTCGCCTTTATTGTTTTCTACCGCATCCTGAAGAGTTGAAATCTCATTTATAGTTATATTCTTACCGCCAATTGTTAGGTATTTTATAACATCGCCCATTTTTATGCCGGCACTTTCGGCCGGGGAATTATTATTTACCGCGATTATTTGGATTTCTACATTTTTTGCCAGCAACTCTGTATCTTTATCAATAATTTGAGGAAGGCCGATATTAAAACCAATTATTAGCAAAAAAATTGCCAGTAGAAAATTCATAAAAACACCGCTTACGATAACCAAACTGCGGGTGCTGACTGATTTTGAAGAAAAGCTGTTAATATTTTCGTTCTGATTTCCATTTTCACCCAAAATTTTAACAAAACCTCCAAGCGGCAGAAGATTCAGAGAGTAGATAGTCTCTCCTCTTTTTATACTGAAAAGCCTTGGCGGAAATCCAAAGCCAAATTCTTCAACAACTAAGCCGCTTTTTTTTGCGGCGATAAAGTGGCCCAATTCATGAACCAGTATGATAATTGCCAGAACTAAAATAATAATTATAACCGACATCATATTTCTTTTATTTCTCTTTCTTTTGATTTGGCTAAACTTTCCAAATTCTTATTGGTCTCGTCTACTAATTTTTGAATGGATTCTTTCATTTTAAATTTTTCATCTTCAGTTAAGTCCCCTATCTCTTTCATTGCTTCGTCGCGCGTCGCGCGGCATCTGATTTTAACTTCCTCTAATTTAACGCCTATTATCTTGATAAGAGAGTTTCTTCGTTCCTCTGTCAACTGCGGAATATTTATTCTTATTACGTTTTTATCAACGATAGGATTTAGTCCCAAATCGGAAGTATATACGGCTTTTTCTATGCTGGAAATAGCATTTTTATCCCAAGGTTCAATAACCAGAAGTCTAAGTTCCGGCGCTGAAATGGAGGCCAATTGTTTTAACGGTGTTTTGGCGCCATAATAATCAACTATAATATTTTCCACCAATGCCGGAGTAGCTCTGCCGATTCTTAAAGCCGACAGTTCTATTTTTAGCATTTCCTCTACACTTTTTAATTTTGTTTTTAATTTTTCTAGGTTTTCCATAGCGATAATATTAATTCATCGTAAGCAAACTTAGGGTTAATATTGGTTTCGTTTAGTTTAAAATAAATATTTTGGTTTTTTATCAAAAGCGCAGCCAATTCCCTTGTGGGATTATTTTTGAATTTTGTTCTTAAAAAAATAATCCACTCTTTAAAAAAGCCCGGAATTTTATATATGCCATTTTTTTCTAGACAGTTATATGCGTCCGCGGGACTTGCTTCAAAAAGATTTTCAAAATTAAATTGACCGGATAATGAAAGGTCTCGTTCAGCCTGCCAAAAAGATAATTTTACGGCGCGTGAAGCAATCGTGCCTAAAATTGAATCCAAAGTTTTTACGCATAAAATTATAATAACGTGTTTTGGCGCTTCTTCAAAAATTTTAAGAAGAGCATTTTGAGAAAAACTGTTTAATTTCTCGGCATTTTGTATTATTGCGATTTTATGTTCCCCTAAGCATGGCCTTAAAGTTAAAAAGTTTTTCAATTGACGAACGAAGTTTATTGATATTTCCTCATCAGGGTCCGATTCAATAGAAAATAAATCAGGATGAAATTTAAAACTTTCATTTTTTAATATTTTATTGGCAAACCAAAAGACAAGTTCATTTTTAGAGTATTCATCAGGTCCATAAAAAATATAAGCATGCGACAAAGAACCTTTATTTATACAGCGATTTAAATATTGGGATACTTTTTGATATTTCATCGGCTTTTATTATCTTCTAGCCATAATGCTTCGTTTGTAAAGTTCTAAATTATCTAAAACCAACCCCGCGCCTTTGGCGACGCAAAAAAGCGGTTCTTCAGCAACATAAGCTGGCACTCCGGTGGCTTTTACTATCAATTCGTCAAAGTTTCTAAGCAGAGCCGTGCCGCCGGATAAAATTATTCCCTTATCTAATATATCGGCTGATAATTCAGGGGGGGTTTGGGATAAAACCAACTTTACCACTTGAATTATTTCTTTGAGGCGCACAGAAATAGCTTCAACAATTTCATTAGTGCCGATGATTATATTGCGTGGGAGGCCGGTTACGATATCGCGTCCTCGAACGCTAACATGGAGCTCTTCTTTTATAGGCAAAGCTGAACCAATTTCAATTTTTATTCTTTCGGCAGTTCTTTCACCGATAGCCATGTTGTGTCTGCGTTTTAGATAATCGATGATTGCTTGGTCAAGTTTATTTCCGCCAACTCTTTTTGAACTGGCTGTAACTATTCCTCCTAAAGAAATAACCGCTACTTCTGTAGTACCACCGCCAACGCTCATTATTAAATTCCCTGAAGGATAATTGATAGGGACATTGGCGCCAATGGCTGCCAAAACCGGCTCTTTTACGATATAAGCCGCTCTGGCGCCGGCATTGATAATAGCATCAATTACGGCTCTTTTTTCAGTAGAACTTGAGCCGGATGGCACGGTGACTAAAACATCTGGTTTTATCAATTGCAGTTTGCCTAAGCTTTTTTGAATAAAATATTTCAACATAGCTTCGGTAATTTTATAATCGGCAATAACACCCTCGCGCATAGGTCTTTTGGCAATAATATTTTCTGGAGTTCTTCCGATCATTGCTTGAGCATCAACTCCAACAGCCAAAACCGAATTAGTATCTAGGGAAATCGCCACTACCGTCGGTTCATTTAAAACAATTCCTTGGCCAGGAATAAAAACTAAAGTATTTACCGTACCCAAGTCGATTCCTATTTTTTTTGTGAATAGACCCATTTAATTTTTTAAGTATTTACTCTTTTTATATCAGCTCCCAAAGCTTTAAGACGCTCATCTATTTTGTAATATCCCCTGTCTATTTGATAAATATTATCTATCACGCTTTCTCCTTTTGCGATAAGAGCGGCGATTAAAAGCGCCATCCCGGCGCGGATATCTGGGCTATAAATTTTCTTGCCGGAAAGAGGCGCGGGGCCCCTTACGATGACACGATGCGGATCAGCCATAGTAATATCCGCCCCCATTTGATTCAAGATATCAGTGTAAAATAACCGGCCATTGTAAATCGTTTCATGAATTAATGATATCCCTTCCGCTTGGGTCATTAGGACTGTAAATGGAGCTTGCAAGTCGGTGGCAAATCCAGGATATTCTCGCGTTGTTATATCAACAGATTTTAATTTCTTGGAGGGCTTTACTATAACATAATCTTTTCCGATTTCAAGATTAGCACCGGCCTTTTCAAGCATGGTCAATAAAACATCCAAATGAGAAGTGTCGCAATTTTCCACTTTTATATTGCTGTTGGTTGCCACTCCAAGAATTATAAAAGTTCCGGCTTCAATTCTGTCGGGCATACCGGCCCATTCACCTCCTTTTAACGATTTAACTCCTTCAATTGTTATTGTTGGCGTTCCGGCGCCATAAATCTTGGCACCAAGAGAATTTAAAAATGTCGCGAGATTTTCAATTTCAGGTTCACAGGCCGTATTTTTTAAAACAGTTTTTCCTTCCGCCAAAACGGCGGCCATCATAAGCGTTTCGGTGCCTGTAACGCTTATCATTGGAAAGACAAATTTATTGCCAATAAGTTTTTTGTTTTTTGCAATCGCGGTAAAATTTGAGCCGGTTCTTTTAATAGAGGCGCCGAATGCTTTAAATCCGCCAACAAAAAAATCAATAGGCCGTTTACCTAAAGTGCAACCGCCGGGATGAGGAAAAGAAACCCTGCCAAACCGTGCCAGTAAAGGGCCCGTTAGTACGATGGAAGCCCTAAAACGGTCTGCAATATCATAATTTAGTACGCTGTTTTTAAGACGAGAGCAGTCAAATATATCGGAATTATTTTTAACTCCTAAATCGGAAAGAAGTTCTTTCATCCGGTTAATGTCTTCAATTCGCGGCAAGTTAGCGATCTTTACGGGTTTGGAAGTAAGGACTGAAGCCGCCAGTATTTTTAAAGCCGCATTTTTAGCGCTGTAAACAGCAATATTGCCTTCCAGTTTTTTCCCGCCATTTATAATAAATCTCTCGTTCATAATGTGCTCATTCTATATGTAATTTATATATTTGGGAACATTGACAAGGTAAACAATGAGTGTTAAACAATTTTATTGTATTAATTTATGTTATCTTCACGCAAAAACTTCCTATAGGAAACTTTTGCGTGAAATAGGTTACCATCTCTCTGGCATTTGAGTATCGTAACAAAAATCAAATTTGTCAGAAAGATTGTGATGATTTTTTAAAATATAGGGAATATTTTGTATAGTTCGATTTAGGTATATTCCAACAATTTTTTTATTTTCATCAGCGATAATAATCATAGATGACTTGCCGTTTTCCACATCTTCTTCTTTTAAACCGTAGTCTGTCGCACCAGCATCGCCTCTTATGCCGTCCGCAGAAAGCCATCCGCCCATACAATCCACAAAGGTACCACTCATACCGCAATCATTAAGCGCGCAATAACCCATGTTTTTTTCCATCGCATATATATAAAATTTATATTTTAAAGTATAGAGAAAAGCATATTCTGGAACATTCTCCGATACGACTGGAGCCTGATCTCCCAATTTAAATGGACCGAATGATTTAACTGAATGAAAAGAAAAGAAGAAAAAATAAATAAAAAATAAAAAACCAACAATTATTACGGAAACAATAATTACAATTTTTAATTTATTTATTTGAAACATAGCTAATCAACTATTTCAAGAATGCCAACACTTATATTGCCCTCTTTGCGCGATTTAATTAAGGCATTATAAATCTCTATCCAACGAGATGTTTCGGCAATCGTCATACAACCAACCGATAGAATTGCCGCTATATTTTATTTTTGAGAGTTTTAATTTAATGGATTTTGTCATAGAGTATTTGTTTTTATTATTTGTTAATACAACTTTATTAAAGAAGGACGCTATACATGGCATCATCCACAATTATTTTTTAACGCAAAAACTTCCTATAGGAGATTTTTGCGTGTATAATAAAAACATATGCTTCATAAAGAATCATTATCTGCGGAAATTTTGTTTATGGCTATTGCCGGCCCAATTATTTTGGCTTCACTATTTTTGCCTAACGCTTCTCAAATGTTGAAACCGCTTCTCAAATGGCATAAGAATTGGGATAAAATTAAACGCCAACGCATTCAAGAATCCATAAAACGCCTCAATCAAAAAGGGCTAATTAAATTAATTGAGAAAAATGGCAAGCTTTACATAGAAATTACTAGGGATGGTAAAAAGCTAATAAAAGATTTTGATTATGACAATATTAAATTGTCCAATGACAAAAAATGGGATAAAAAATGGCGGATGGTAGTTTTTGATATTTCGGAAAAGAAAAACAAAGAACGCCGTGCTCTTTCTGTGAAACTAAAGGAGATTGGTTTCTATCCCCTACAAGAAAGTGTTTTCATTTATCCTCACGACTGCCAAGATGAAATAGATTTTATTTGCAGATTCTTAGATATAGACCAATACGTGAATTATTGTATTGTTGATACTTTGGATAAAAAAGAGGGCGATTTGCGAAAATTTTTTGATTTATCTTTGTCTTAAATCTCACGCAAAAGTTTCCTATAGGATATTTTTGCGTGAGAAGCAATTTGACTACAAATAACTAACATTAACTATCATAACTACTATGGTAAAAATGCCGGAAATATGATACTTTTTATATGCTATGACTAGACGGATTAGACGTTTTATTTTTTTAATGTTTGTTGTATTTTTTGTCGCTACAAGCGCTGGAGTTGCGCTGTTTGCCCAAGGTTATAGATTTGATTTTGATTCTTTAAAAATTATGAAAACCGGCGGTATTTTTATTAATACTTCCATTGATGGCGCTAAGATTTATATAAATGACAAGTATATAGGAGCAACCAGCGGAATCTTGAGCTATACCACACTAGTAAGCGGTTTAACACCAAAAAATTACAATATTTTTATATATAAAGAAAA
>JAHJZO010000027.1 GCA_018826255.1 Patescibacteria group bacterium
ATTGTTCGCGGTATTTTGGACTTTTCCGGTGTTGAAGGCAGAAAACAACAAAGAAGTAAATATGGCGCGAAGCGCCCAAAATAAGATATGCGTAGAGCAACAAAAAGAAAAAAAATTGATACTTCCGATTCTTTATATAGCAACCCATTAGTGGGCAAATTTATAAATTACATAATGCGCGGAGGGAAAAAATCGGTGGCCCAGAAAGTGGTTTATAGGTCATTTGATATTATAAAAGAAAAAACCAAAGGCGACCCGATAGAACTTTTTGACAAGGCGCTTAAAAATGTTACGCCGGCTTTGGAGGTTAAATCCCGCCGGGTCGGCGGTGCCAATTATCAGGTTCCTCAACCGGTGCGACAAGAAAGAAAAATCCAGCTGGCTTTCAAATGGATTATCGCCGCCGCTCAAGCGAAAAAAGGAAAACCGATGGCGGAAAAACTGGCCGAAGAATTTATGCTGGCGGCCAATAATGAAGGCACGGCTATTAAGAAAAAAATGGATACCCATCGGATGGCGGAAGCGAACAGAGCGTTCGCGCATTTTAGCTGGTAATAAAAATGGCAGAAAAGAAACATTATCCAATTGAAAGAGTCCGCAATATCGGCATCATCGCCCATATTGACGCCGGAAAAACAACCGTTTCCGAGCGTGTTTTGTTTTACACGGGCATTTCCCACAAAATCGGAGAAGTCCATGAAGGCGCGGCGATTATGGACTGGATGGAACAGGAAAGGGAACGCGGTATTACCATTACCGCTGCTGCCACAACTACTTTTTGGAACGAATGCCGCATCAATATTATAGACACGCCGGGGCACATTGATTTCACCGTTGAAGTTCAGCGGTCGCTTCGTGTCTTAGACGGCGCGGTTGTTGTTTTTGACGGCGTAGCCGGCGTTGAACCGCAATCGGAAACCGTTTGGCGCCAAGCCGACAAATATAACGTTCCGAGAATTTGTTTCATAAACAAACTTGACCGGATGGGCGCGTCTTTTGAAAAAAGTTTAGCGTCAATCCGCGAACGTCTCACCTTAAACGCCGTTCCGGTGAATTTTCCGAGCGGGCTTGAAGACAAATTTGAGGGTGTAGTTGATTTAATTGAAGAAAAACTTGTTAAATTTTTGGGTGAACACGGAGAAAAATTGGAACTTTCGGAAATTCCGGAAAATTTGAAAGAAGAGGCCGCGAATTCCAGAAAATATTTGATTGAAAAAGTCGTTGAAACCGATGATAAGTTGATGGAAAAATATCTGGAGAGAAACGAAATTTCAAAAGACGAAATAAAAATGGCCATGAGAAAAGCCGTGCTCTCCGGCAAGTTGATTCCGGTTTTTTGCGGTTCGGCTTTAAAAAATAAGGGCGTTCAATTGATGCTTGACGGCGTTGTTGAATATTTGCCGAATCCTTTGGAAATGCCGCCGACTATGGGAATAGTGCCGGGAACCGGCGAAGAAATTGCCCGCCATCCTGACGAAAACGAACCATTTGCCGCCTTGGCTTTTAAGATTGCAACCGATCCCTATGTCGGTTCTCTGACTTATTTCCGAGTTTATTCCGGCAAACTTTCCAAGGGCTCATATGTTTTGAATTCCACTAAGGACTCAAAAGAGCGTATCGGGAGAATTTTATTGATGCATGCGAATGAAAGGGAAGAGATTGAAGAAATCAGGGCGGGGGAAATCGGCGCGGCAGTCGGTTTGAAAAATACCACCACCGGCGATACGCTGTCAGACGAAGAACATCCGATAATTTTGGAGCAAATTGTTTTTCCGGAACCGGTTATCGCCCAGAAAATTGAACCTAAAACCAAGGCCGACCAGGAAAAAATGGGATTGGCTCTCAAGCGATTATCCGACGAAGATCCGACTTTCAGAATCAAAACAGACCATGAAACCGGTGAAACAATTATTTCAGGAATGGGCGAACTTCATCTGGATATTATCGTTGACAGAATGAGAAGAGAATTTAATGTTGGCGCCAATGTCGGCCGGCCGCAGGTGGCATATAAAGAAACAATTAAAAAAGTTGCCGAAGCCGAAGGCAAATACATCAGACAATCCGGAGGCCGCGGCCAATACGGTCATGTTCGGTTGCGGGTTGAGCCGGGGGAACTGGCCAGCGGCTTTGAATTTATGAACGAAATCAAGGGCGGCGTTATTCCTCAAGAATTTATTCCGGCGGTTGAAAAAGGCATAATTGAAGCCATGGAAAAAGGCGTTAAAGCCGGTTTTCCTCTGGTTGATATGAAAGTCGCTCTCTACGATGGGTCATTTCATGATGTCGACTCTTCGGAATCAGCTTTCAAAATCGCCGCTTCAATGGCCTTGCAAGAAGCTGTGCGGCGCGCTAGCGTGATTTTGCTTGAACCGATTATGAAAGTTGAAGTGGTTGTGCCGGAACAGTTTTTCGGTGATATCACGGGCGACCTGAATTCCAAACGGGGCAAGATAGAACAGATGTCGGAGCGGGCGATGCTTAAAGTTATTGATGCTAAAGTGCCGCTTTCGGAAATGTTCGGTTACGCGACTAAATTGCGTTCAATGAGTCAGGGTCGCGCCAACTACACGATGGAATTTGACCATTACGCCGAAGTATCGGAGAATGTAGCTCTGCAGATCATGGAAGGGAAAAAATAAATATATGTATAACGCTATTAAAAAAATGTTAGCAGAAGGCGGTAAATGTCTTCTTATTGAAAATGGCGAACCCATCGGTGTTGTTTTGACCGTAGATGAATATGAAAAACTATCAGAATTCCCTCCTGATAAGGGGGGAATTAAAGGGGGGTTAGAAACTAAAAAAACAATAGTGCAAGAAATGGGTTATGCGGGAGCATCGGCTGACCTTGCCGATTTAGAAGCCGCCGATGACGTTACCCTTGAAGATTTAGGGTTGGATGAGCTACAATAGCTCATAGCGGGAATGTATATAAATAAATTATTGTTTTGGGGACAACCCTCTTGCCAAATTCTGTCGGGGATATTTGTGATCGGTATACGAAAATACTTCGCATATAAACCAGTTAAGCGAAATTAAAAATTTGTCTTTTAGTCGAAAGGGCAAGAAAAACTTTATAAACATTAGATTTTATTATAAAAAACATGAATTACAAAAAAGGAGTTTGGATATGTTTTTTGATTATTATAATAGCATTCTTACCCTTTTTAGAGTACGGCTTGAGGTCAAATACTTGTGAGCCGATTCCCAACTTGGGTGGGCCAAATGATCCCTATTGTGTAACAATGATTTTTTCGTTGCTTCTTATTCCTGGATTCATAATCTCTACGATCGTAAAATCATTTTTTGGTGGAGTTGGCACAGACTTTACCACAATTTATTGGGTGCTTACAGGATTCTTTAGCCTTGTTTTTTATCTACTAATCTACGCTTTGATTGCTTGGATTTATAATAAAATCAAAAAACCCGAATAATTTTTTTTCTTATCTTCTATTGTTTGGACGGCAAATTCTCAACTCAAGAGATCGTTGCGCTTTTTTTTGCTTCCTTTATCTGATATAAAACTGGATGTTGACATTACCTCAGGGTCTTGACTTTGTAATACAATGTATTACAATAAAACAAAGGTCTAAATAAGATGATTAATATAAATAACCATAATATGAGAAAAATAATTAATATATCTTTGCCCGCGGAACTCAATAAAGAAGTTGATATTGCCGTAAAAAGTGGTCACTACGCCACCAAGAGCGAATTTTTTCGCGATCTTTTACGTCTTTGGGAAGAGCGAAAACTTTTAAGTGAAATTAGGGAAAGTGAAAAAGAATTTGCCGCTGGAAAGGGTAAGGTTTTAAAGTCTCTTAAGCAATTGCGATAGTTTATGAATATAGAATATTCACCGAAGTTTTTTAGGATGTATAAGAAGCTATCGAAAGATGTAAAAAAATTAGTCGAAGAAAAAATTGAAATTTTCGGAAAAAATCCTTTTGACGTTAGGCTCAAAACACACAAATTAAGCGGAGCGCTTAGAGATTACTGGTCGTTTTGGATAAATCAGAAATACAGAATTACTTTTGTTTTTTGGGATTCTGAGACAGCCCGTTTCCATTCGGTCGGCGACCACGATATATATCAATAAAATGCCAAGTGATAAACATGACATGAAAGTTTGACATTTTCGGGCTTATTGACTAAAATCCGGAGGGTGTGTTAAATTAATTAAGCTTAGCGAGCTGAAGGTTTTTATTAATAAATTAAATATAAA
>JAHJZO010000028.1 GCA_018826255.1 Patescibacteria group bacterium
ATAAATAAAGAAAAAATATGGCAGAAAAGTTTGAAAGAACAAAGCCTCACGTTAATGTCGGAACCATCGGTCACGTTGACCATGGCAAGACCACCTTAACAGCGGCTATTACCCACATCCTTCATATGAAGGGCTTGGCGAGAAAAGAAGAATCGGTTGACGATATTGACAAGGCGCCGGAAGAAAAGGCGCGTGGGATTACGATTCAGCTTCACCACTCGGAATATGAAACCGAAAAGCGGCACTATGCGCACATAGACGCTCCGGGACACGCCGATTATATCAAGAACATGATTACCGGTGCGGCCCAGATGGATGGCGCAATTTTGGTTGTTGCCGCGACCGATGGCCCGATGCCTCAAACGAGAGAACATATTCTTTTGGCCTATCAGGTGGGAGTTCCCAATATCGTTGTTTTTCTAAATAAAGTTGACCAGGTAACCGACCCGGAAATGATTGATTTGGTTGAAGCAGAAGTTCGCGAACTTTTAACCAAATATCACTACGAAGGCGAAAAGACCCCGATTATCCGCGGTTCGGCTTTGAAAGCTCTTGTAACCAAATCTCCAGATGACGAAGCTGCCAAACCGATTCTGGAACTTGTTAAAGCTCTTGACGACTATATCTCCGAACCGGTTCGCCAAACAGACAAACCATTCTTAATGCCGATTGAAGACATTTTTTCAATTGAAGGCCGTGGCACAGTTGTTACCGGCCGCGTTGAAAGAGGTATAGCCAAACTTAACGAAGAGGTTGAAATTATCGGTTTAAGGCCGACTCAAAAGACGATTGTTACCGGGGTTGAAATGTTTAATAAATCTCTTGATGAAGCCCGCGCGGGCGATAATGCCGGCATTCTTTTGCGGGGCCTTAAGAAAGAAGATGTCGAGCGCGGACAGGTGCTGGCCAAACCCGGCTCGGTTACTCCGCACTCCGAGTTTGAATCCGAAGTGTACATTCTTACTAAAGAGGAAGGCGGCCGCCATACCCCATTCTTTTCCAACTACAAACCGCAGTTTTATATCCGGACCACTGACGTTACCGGCGAAGTGACTTTAGCTCCGGGAGTGGAAATGGTTATGCCGGGCGACACTGTTAAGTTTAACGTCAAACTAATCGTCCCGGTGGCTTTGGAGGAACAGCAAAGGTTTGCCATCAGGGAAGGCGGCAAAACGGTCGGGGCGGGAGTTGTAACGAAAATCTCCAAATAAAACGCCAAGAATTCGCTCTTTAATATAAGTAAAATGGTTAAGAAAAAAGAAGAAGTAAAACAAAGAATCAGAATCAGAATTAGAGCATATGATAATAAAATCATTGATTCTTCGGCTCGTCAGATTGTAGAAACGGCGCAACGGGAAGATGCCGAAGTTGTCGGTCCGATTCCTCTGCCAACCGAAATAAGAAAATACACGGTTAATTCTTCCACATTCGTTCACAAAAACAGCCGTGACCAATATGAAATGCGAGTTCACAAGCGCTTAATAGACATTTTTAGCCCAACTTCAAAGACCATCGATGCTTTAATGAATCTCAATTTGCCAGCCGGTGTCGATATAGAAATAAAAATGTGAGATTCATCTTAGGAAAAAAATTAGGAATGACTCAGATTTTTAAAGAAGACAAGGTTATCCCGGTGACTTTAATAGAAAGCGGGCTGAATTTTGTTACCCAAGTAAAAACAAAAGAAAAAGACGGTTATGCTGCCGTTCAAGTTGGCTTTGGCGCCAGAAAAGAAAAAAATATAAAAAAACCACAGCGCGGCCATTTAAAAGACGTTGGTAATTTAAGGTGGCTAAGAGAATTTCGGCTTGATTCAACTGATCTAAAGCGCGGTGAAGAAGTCAAAATTTCCGATTTCTCAGCCGGCGATAAAATTACCGCCGTGGCGATATCAAAAGGCAAGGGGTTTCAGGGTGTTGTCAAAAGGCATGGTTTTCACGGAGGCCCGAAGAGTCACGGTCAAAAAGACAAACTTCGCGCTCCGGGTTCAATCGGCGCTTCATGGCCGCAATTTACTATCAAGGGAATGAAAATGGCCGGAAGAATGGGCAGTGATAAAATGACGATAAAGAATTTGGAAGTTGTGGAGATTGACGAAGAAAATAATATTATAGCTGTTAAAGGGGCAATTCCCGGAAGAAGGGGAACGTTGGTTATGCTCAAAGGATAATTTGACAAATAAGCTTATTTTATAGTAATGTAAGGTCATATTTTTATAAAATGTCAATAAAGAAAGAACACCCGGATGTTCAAAATATCTTGAATATTCGGGTTTATAATCAAGAAGGCAAAGAAGTATCGGATTTGAGCCTTGATAGGGCTGTTTTTGGTTTGCCTTGGAACTCAGATTTAATTCACCGCGCGGTAATGACAATTTCGGCAAACATGAGGCAAGTTTTGGCGTCAACTAAAATGAGGGGCGAAGTGTCCGGCGGAGGCAAAAAACCCTGGCGTCAAAAAGGCACCGGCCGGGCGCGCCATGGCTCCATACGCTCTCCGTTGTGGAGGGGCGGCGGTATCACTTTCGGACCGACCAGTGAAAGAAATTTCAAATTGAATATAAATAAAAAAATGGCCAGAAAAGCTCTTCTTACCGCAATTTCGGGAAAAGTTAAAGATAGCGAATTATTGATTTTCGATGAATTGAAACTTTCGGCTCCTAAGACCAAAGAAATGGCAAAAATCATGGCTAATTTTCCCCAAGTAAAAAGCGGGATTTTTATTGCTAATGGCAAAAATGAAGATATAAAAAAAGCAGGACGCAATTTGAGCAATTTGAAAATTATTAGCATGGATAATCTGAATATTTTGGACATACTAAAATATAAGTTTTTAATTCTCACCAAAGACGGAGTTGATTATTTAAATAAAAAATATGGCGCTGCTAATTAAATTACATACCACTGAAAAAGCGTTGGCGGCGCAAAAAGTCAATAAATATGTTTTTAAAGTTGACTCCGGCGCCAATAAAATTATGGTGGCAAATGAAATTAAAAAAACTTATAAAGTTAAGGTTTTGAGCGTGAATATTATCAATATTCCCAGAAGAAGCAGGCGAGTTGGCAAAACAACTGGATTCAAATCGGGATTCAAAAAAGCTATTATCACTCTGGCTCCCGGGCAAACTATAGAAGCAAAAAATATTTAAATATTTAAATATTGAAATATATCAATATGGCGATTAAAGTTTACAATCCAACATCACCAGGAAGGCGCGGAATGACAAGCGTTGATTTTTCCATCTTGACAAAGTCCGAACCAGAAAAAAGTTTGACCAAAGGAATAAAAAATACTTCAGCAAGAAATAATAACGGCCGTATCACTACTCGACATCAGGGCGGTGGTCATAAAAAACTTTATCGCCTTGTTGATTTTAAACAAGATAAGTATAATATCCCCGGTCGAGTGGCCTCCATTGAATATGACCCGAATCGCACTGCTTTTATAGCTCTGGTAATCTATAAAGACGGCGAAAAAAGATATATTTTAGCGCCACGCGATATTAAAGTTGGCGATGCGGTTGTCGTTTCTGAAAACGCGCCGCTTCAAGTGGGCAGTCGCATGGCGCTTAAAAATATTCCCGTTGGAACGTTTGTCCATAATGTTGAAATTTTTCCGGGAAAAGGCGGGCAATTGGCAAGATCGGCGGGGAATTCAATTCAGGTAATGGCGCAGGAAAACGGCTACACCCATCTTCTTTTGCCTTCAACGGAAATTAGAAGGGTTTTGGATAGCGGTTATGCTTCAATCGGATCGCTTTCAAACGCTGAGTGGAATACAATCACAATTGGCAAGGCCGGTCGCTCACGCTGGCTTGGTATAAGACCAACAGTCAGGGCCTCGGCGATGAACCCGAATGATCATAAATATGGTGGTGGAGAAGGCCGCTCTCAAAGGGGGACTCGCCGGCCTAAAACCAAATGGGGGCAAATTACCGGTGGACGCAAGACCAGGAAAAACAAAAAACAATCAAGTATGTTTATTGTTAGAAGAAGAAAGAAAAATAAATAATATGGAAACAACAAAAATAATCTATGTCTAGAAGCGTTAAAAAAGGCCCTTGGGTAGATCCAAAATTGCTCAAGAAAATAAGCAAACTAAAATCCGGCGATAGAACGGTAATTAAAACATGGTCGCGCGATTGTGTTATTTCTCCGGAAATGGTGGGGTTTGTTTTTGGTGTTCATAATGGAAAAATTCACATACCCGTTTCCGTTATTGAAGAAATGGTCGGGCATTGTTTAGGGGAATTTTCCGCGACGAAAAAATTTGTAAGACACGGCGGTAAAATACAGCGAGAAATTGAACAAAAAGCTGTGGAAGTTAAACCATAATTATGCAATACAAGTTTCACTTAAATAATTTAAGAATCGCGCCGAGAAAAGTCAGACAAGTCGTCGCATTGATAAAAAAGATGCCTGTTCAAGAAGCGGAAGCGCTATTGAAATTTCAGGGCAAAAGAGCGGCCCCACCTGTTTTGAAATTATTAAAATCAGGCGTGGCTTCTGCCGCCAATAATTTTAGTTTGTCTCCTGAAGATTTACACATTTTTAATATTTTTGTTGATGAGGGGCCAATGCTGAAACGATTTATGCCCCGAGCCTTCGGGCGAGCCGGCGCGATTCATAAAAAAACTAGTCATATTACTTTAGTTTTGGAAGAAAAAATTGGCGGGGGCAGAAAGAAAAAGAAAGTTGAATCTCTCGTTTCCGCCAAAGGCGGATCCGCCCGTGGCGGAAAAACTTCGGAGGATAAAGAAAAAATTGATTTTATAGCTCCAAAAGAAATAAAACCAAAAAGAAAACTGGAAAGTATTGCCAGAAGAATATTCAGAAGAAAGGCAATAGGCTAAAAATTATGGGACACAAAATTCATCCAACAAATTTCAGAATAGGAATAATTGATAATTGGAAATCACGCTGGCTTAACAGGAAGCTTTTTCGTTTCTTTTTAGAAGAAGATCTTCGTTTCCGCGAATTTTTAACTAAGCAATATAATCGGGCCGGACTTGGTGAAGTTGAAATAGAGCGTTCCGGAGACAATGTCACGGTTATAGTCAATACGGCCAAGCCCGGGCTTATAATAGGCCGCGGCGGCACAGGCCTTACAGATTTGAAGAAAAAATTGGAAGGGATAGTTAAAAAACTACGTCTGAAAAACAAATATGGAACCGGCAAATGGGAATTAAAACTTTCCGTTGTTGAGATCAAAAAACCCGAAAGCGAAGCCAAAATTGTTGCTCAAAATATTGCCGCCGATCTTGAAAAAAGAATTTCTTTCAAAAGAGTAATGAAGGGCGCTTTGGAAAGAGTGATGACGCAGAAGGGTGTTTTGGGCGCCAAAATTAATCTGGCTGGACGGCTCAACGGAAGTGAAATGGCTAGGCGGGAGCGGCTAAGCAAAGGCAAGGTGCCGCTTCAAACACTTCGAGCCAACATCAATTACGCCCAAGAAGAAGCTTCAACGGTTTATGGAAAAATCGGAATAAAAGTCTGGATTTATAAAGGCGAGATTTTTGAAGAAAAAAAATAAGACCTATATGACCTATAGGTCCTATAAGACATATGTTAATTCCTAAAAAAGTAAAACATAGAAAATGGCACAAAGGACGGAGGCGTTTTAAGGGAGTCGAAACGCGTGGCACGAAGTTGGCTTTTGGTAGTTATGGTCTAAAGTCTCAAGGGCGCGATTGGATTACCGCCAGACAAATTGAAGCAGCCAGAAGGGCAATGACACGTTATGTGGCGCGCGGCGGAAAAATTTGGATTAGAATTTTTCCCGATAAACCGGTTACCAGGAAAGGCGCTGAAACTCCAATGGGCGGTGGTAAAGGCGCTGTCGACCATTATGTTGCTCCAATAAAACCGGGGAGAATTCTTTTTGAAATGGATGGTATTTCAAGAGAAATGGCGGAAGAAGCCATGAGACGCGCTTCTTATAAGTTGCCGGTTAAAACAAAATTTATAACCAAATAATATGAATACTTCCAAAAATTCCAAAATATTAAAAGGCGTGGTTGTTTCCGATAAAATGGCAAAAACCGCGGTAGTTGAGGTTAAGCAATATAAAAAACATCCTCGTTATAATCGTTTTTATATGACCAGCAAAAAATACAAAGTTCATGATGAAAAAGGGGAGTTTCATGTTGGCGATAAGGTCGTTATTAAAGAAGTAAGGCCGATTTCAAAAGATAAACATTTTGCTATTGTTGAAAAAATATGATTCAACCGAGAACAATATTAAAAGTAGCAGACAATACCGGGGCCAAAACGATCAGAGTTTTTAAGATCCTTGGCGGTACCAGGCGGCGATATGCGCAGCTTGGCGATATTGTCGTTGCTTCGGTGCAGGAAGCGGAACCTAGAAAAGCTGTTAAGAAAAAAGAAATTGTCAGGGCGGTTATAATCCGCCAAAGAAAGGCATATCGCCGAAAAGACGGCAGTTATATCCGATTTGACGATAACGCTGCTGTTATTGTTGATGGCCTTGAACCGAAAGGCAGCCGTATTTTTGGTCCCGTTGCCAGAGAATTGAGAGATAGAGGGTTTGTAAAATTAATTTCTTTAGCAACAGAGGTACTTTAATGAATATAAAAAAGGGAGACAATATAATAGTGCTTAGCGGGAAGGACAAGGGCAAGCAGGGGAAAATCATAAAAGTAAAAGACGATAAAGTTATCGTTGAGAATATTAATTTGAAAGACAAACATCAAAAACCAAAAATGGGCGGGAAAAAAGGAGAAAAAATTAAAGTACCGCGGCCAATTTCCGCGTCAGTCGTGATGCTTGTTTGTAAAAATTGCAATAAGCCGGCCCGAATCGGGCGAAAAATTTTACCCGATGGTTCAAAAATTAGAATTTGCAAAAAATGCGGTTTGGAAATGTAAAAATTATGAAAAGCGATAAAAAAATCATAAATGTGATGGCATTGCCTAAAGTTGAAAAGGTTGTTGTTAATATTGGTCTTGGCCGGACGCTTAAAGATGAGAAATTTTTGGAAATAGCACTGCGCGATATGGCGCTGATTACCGGCCAAAAGCTAAAAACCACTCTGGCCAAAAAGTCCATAGCCAATTTTAAAACTAGAGAAGGTATGGTTATCGGAGCCGTGGCGACTCTAAGAGGACAAAAAATGCGAGATTTTATAACTCGTTTGGTGAAAATAGCGCTTCCCCGAACCCGTGATTTTAGAGGCATTGATGCCAAGTCAATTGATAAAAGCGGCAATTTGACAATAGGTGTGAAAGAACATATTGTTTTTTCTGAAATAAAAGGGGAGGAAGTTCGCAATATTTTTGGTTTTGAAATCACAATCGTCGTAAAAGCTAAAAATAAAGAAGAGGCACTGGCTTTGTATAAAACTTTAGGATTTCCTATAAAATAAAATGCCGAAAAAATCACAAATTGCGAGAGCATTAAAAAAACCTAAATTTATAACCCGAGTCATAAGGCGATGTTTCCGATGTGGACGCCGGCGCGGATATATGAGAGACTTTGGCCTCTGCCGGATTTGTTTTAGGGAATCGGCAAGAAGGGGAGAAATCCCGGGAATAAAAAAATCATCATGGTAGACCCAATATCAGACATGTTAACAAGAATAAGAAACGCGCAATCAGCCGGACATGAAACGGTTGAAATTTCTTTGTCAAAAATAAAATTTGAAATCGCTAAAATATTAAAGCGCGAAAAATATATTGATGACTATAAAAAGCTGGGGAAGGGAAATGACAAGGTTTTGGAGATAAACTTAAAACGCCCTGCGGCTTTTCAAGAAATCAAAATGATAAGCAAGCCCGGACAGCGTATTTATGCCAAAGCTCTCGAGTTAAAACAAGTTAAAAATGGCTATGGCATTTCCATTGTTTCGACCCCAAAAGGTCTGATGACCAACAAGGAAGCGCGCAAAACTAATTTGGGCGGGGAAATATTATTTGAAATCTGGTGAAAATAATTTTTATAAAAATTATGTCAAAAATCGGTAAAAAACCAATAGAAATTCCACAAGACGTAACAGTGACGGTTGAAGCTCCTATGGTCAAAATTAAAGGTCCCAAAGGCGAACTCTCTTTTAAAGTTTCAAGGGAGATTGAAGTAAAACTGGATGGAAAACAGCTTTTAATTTTACCCGTCGGCAAATCGAAAAAAGTTCCCGCTCTTTGGGGGACGACGCGAGCGATTATAGCTAATATGGTTGCGGGCGTAGAAAAGGGTTTTGAAAAGAAGCTCGAAATTGAAGGAGTTGGTTTTAAGGCGCAAATTCAGGGCAATGACTTGATTTTAAATTTGGGATTTTCTCATCCAGTTATCTTTAAGCCGCCGGAAAACGTAAAAATCAGCGTTGAAAAAAACATTATTATGGTTAGCGGAATTTCATTGGAAGTGGTTGGTCAAGTTGCCGCGAATATCAGAGCGTTAAAAAAACCTGAACCATATAAAGGCAAGGGCATACACTATGTTGGCGAAGTAATCAGGCGAAAAGCGGGCAAAAAAGTCGCCGGCACTACCTCCTAAATTTAATTTCAATGGCTACAAAAAATAGAAATACAAAAAGAATAGCAAGACACAAAAGGGTAAGGGCAAAAGTTTTTGGGATTCATGAAAGGCCGCGGCTTTCGGTTTTTAAATCGAATAAATATATTTATGCGCAACTTATCGACGATGAAAATAGTAAAACGCTTGTCGCGTCTTCTGTCTTGGACAAGGGAGTTAAATCGGCCTACAATCTCGGGGGGGCTTTGGCAAAAAAAGCTGCGGATAAAAAGATAAAAAAAATAGTATTTGACCGAGGCGGATATAAATTTCATGGCAAAATTTTAGAATTAGCTAAAGGCGCGAAAGAAGGTGGCCTAGATTTTTAAAACTATGGATAGAGGAAACAACAAGTTTAGAAGAGGGGGGGCAAAAAGAGAAAAATCTGATTTTGATCAGAAAGTTTTGGATATCAGAAGAGTGACGCGGGTTGTGGCCGGCGGAAAAAGATTTCGTTTTAGAGCTACTGTTGTCATAGGCGACCACAAAGGACGAGTTGGTGTAGGTATCGATAAGGGGGCCGATACTTCGGAATCGATAGAAAAAGCCACTAGAAACGCCAAGAAAAATTTAATTACGGTTTCGATAAAAAACAAAACAATCCCGCACGATGTCATTGGAAAATTCTCCAGCGCTGTTGTTTTACTCAAACCGGCTAGCGAGGGGAAAGGGGTTGTTGCCGGCGGTCCGGTTAGAGTTGTTGTAAGTTTAGCTGGGATTACCAATATAACTTCAAAAATCTTAGGAACAACGACCAATAAATTAAATAACGCGCGCGCGACCATAGAAGCGCTAAAAAAACTTTCCACCAAAGGCGGATCCGCCTCTGGCGGAAAACTTTAAGACAAATATATGCAGATACATCAAATTAAGCCAACCCATAAATCAAAGAAAAGGAAACGCGTTGCCCGCGGAGGCAAAAGAGGCGGCTATTCTGGCCGTGGCTCTAAAGGGCAAAAATCCCGATCCGGCGCCAAAATTCGTCCGGCCATTCGCGATTTAATCATCAAATTCCCAAAACAACGTGGCAGGGCAAAGCATGCTTTTAAGAGTTTAGTTAAAAAACCGGTGGTTTTAAATTTGAATGTTGTTGAAAAAAATTTTAAGAGCGGAGAAATAGTTAGTCCAGTAACTTTATTTAAAAAAGGACTAATTACTAAGAAAGAAAGCGCCATATCTAAAATAAAAATTTTGAGTAATGGCGAAATTTTCTCCCTTCGGGAGATCCCCCGTAGGGGGACAAAAAAATTAACCTTTCATAATGTTTTACTGTCAAAATCGGCGCGTGCTAAAATTGTAAAATAAATGCTATGTTAGAAAAAATATTTCAAATTTTTACCATAAAGGATTTAAGAAACAGAATCTTTTTTGTTCTGGCGCTCTTGGTGGTTTTTCGCTTGATGGCGATCATCCCCGTGCCTGGAGTTGATGTTCTTCGCCTTAAATCATTTTTTGAAGGAAACCAGCTTTTCGGGCTGTTGAATATTTTTTCCGGCGGCGGTTTGTCAAATCTTTCTATTGTGATGCTTGGTGTCGGCCCCTATATTACCGCTTCAATTATTATGCAGCTTTTGACAATGTTAATTCCGGCTTTAAAAGAATTATACAACGAAGAAGGCGAAATTGGCCGTCAAAAGTTCAACCAATATACCAGGTATCTTACCGTGCCTATGGCCGTCATGTCGGGATATGGCCTGTTGGTTTTGTTAAAAAATCAGCAAATTATTGTCGCTCAAAACAGTCTAGTTTTTCTGGCATCGGTTTTTACGGTGACCGCGGGCTCATTGTTTCTGATGTGGCTTGGCGAATTAATAACGGAAAAAAATATCGGCAACGGCATTTCACTTTTGATTTTTGCCGGCATTATTGCCGGTCTGCCTGTTGATTTGAAACAAACATTGCTCACTTTTAATCCCTCTCAAATTCCGACTTATGTGGCTTTTATAGTGACTGCATTAATTGTTATTGCCGGCGTTGTTATTGTTACTGAAGGGCAAAGAGCTATACCAGTGGCCTACGCCAAAAGGGTAAGAGGAAATCGGGTTTATGGCGGTTCAATGGCTCATTTGCCGTTAAGGGTAAATCAAGCAGGCGTTATTCCCATTATTTTTGCCCTTTCTATTTTGCTTTTCCCGCAACTTTTAGCGCAAATTTTAAGCGGTGTTAATATCGCGTGGCTTGCCAGTGTTGCAACTTCTATGGTGGGATTTTTAAGAAACCAATTTGCCTATGGCTCGCTTTATTTTTTGCTGGTAATTATGTTTACGTATTTTTATAC